>CADABA010000175.1 GCA_902785985.1 uncultured Lachnospiraceae bacterium | reverse complement strand
ATCGCCCCGTTCAATACGAGGCAGAAGATCAATCCGGCCATCAAAACCTTAAGTCGTTTGTTCTTCTTTTTCGCCATATGGTTCTCCTTGTGCTTCTTTCGTCCTCTTGTTCCAAACCCCTTATCCCTGCACAGATACTCCCCGGCTGCCGGTCGCCCGGCCTGCGTATCACGCCTGTGTTCTGAAACAAAAGGACCTGTATGTCTATAAGTTACTGTCCTGACTGCCGTCATCCGGCTGATTGAATGAGCTGACGATCAGGATCTTCGGTACAGTTTCCGGGGCTGTGCCGTCCATACGGATACATGTGGTCTATACCGTTTTTGGGCATAGTACGCCTTATAGTATAGATACTCATATTTTATGTCATTCGGAATATAATTTCTACCTGTTTAAATAAATCTTAAGCAACAGGATTTTTTTGATTTTTCATTCGAAATTACTTCAACGATGTACATAAAATATTTAAGATTCCAAAAGCGGTTTCACGTTCCCGGCCTCTTATGCCGCTGCCGCTCTTTTTACTGTGCCGCCTTGATGGCCTCAAGCATTTCCTTTGCGGACTTCGCAAGCTCTGCATTGTCCTTTCTTCCCGCTGCGATCTCCAGCTCCTTTTTGGCTGCCTCGTAGTCTTCGAGAGCCAATGCGGCGACGGCCGCGTTGTAGTGGATCTCCGTGCTGTCCAGTCCGAGAGCAATCGCTGCGTCAAAATCAGCTTTCGCCGCCTTATAGTTTTCAGCAGAGAGATTCGCCACGCCTCTCATGTAAGTGTACTCTGCTTTCTGATCATCTGTCAGCGAACTGATCTTAAGAAGTCGGTCAAACAAAGGAAGTGCCTTTTTGGGCTCGCCCTTCTGGAGATAATTCAGCCCTGTCAGATAACAGGTGACGATCTCTCCCTCGACCGCAAGTTCCTCAGTGAGAAGCTTCTCGCCGGTACTGATCGCCTTATCCTGCATTCCCGCATTGGTCGCGGACAGAAGGAGCTGAAGCTCACAATACTGCGCTCCGCCGAAATCACGGTCAAGCGCCTCCTGAAGATTTTCGACTGCGGACGCATGCTCCCCGAGCTGTGCTTCCGCGAATCCCTTCATGAAGTGCAGCGTCCCGTCACCGTCCAGGTCGATCTCGAGCAGGCGGTCACAGGTCGATTTCAGTTCTTCATAGCGCGCGTAGGAATAATAAATATCCGCAAGCAGACGCAGGAGTTCATCCTTCGTCTGTACATCGGCGATCTGTTCCGTAAGGCTCTCAAGCGGTTCGATGGCATCCTCGTAACGCCCCTCGTCCACAGCGGTCATGGCCTTTCTGTAGTTCGTGTCCGCTTTTCCCTGCTCACGCAGCGCGCGGATCAGCTCTTCACCGACAACGGGCGTCCACTGGTTCTGCAGTTCTTCCCGCTCCGCGAGCTTCTTCGTCATCTCATCAGCGCTCTCAGCGATCCTGACGTCTGAAATATAGCCGTTCACCAGAACGCCCGAGACTGCGAGCACGACTGCAAGAAGAATGGCGAGCACCCTCACCCAGGTCTTCTTGTACAGCGGGACTTTTACGAGATTCTCAACTTTTTCGTTTGTTTTTCCTTCCATTTTCTGCCTGCCTTTGTCTGATCTCCTTTCTTTAAAGATAGTATCCGTACACTACTATATACGAAGTACTCTCCCTAAAGTATCGGATTATGATTAAGATTTTTTATAAATGTGACAACTTTGTGAAAAATGACGAAACTCCCGGCGGCACACCCTTCCCGGATACGCTCTCTGTCTTTCCGAGAGGAATATTTACTAAGACCACCGCGCAGAAGGACCTGAAAAGCCCCCGGAGAAAATCATTGCGGAGCGAATTTTTCCGCGATCTCTTTCATTTTTCCAGGCCGTAAAATTACGATCAGCACGACCGCATACGGGATGAGCGAAAGAAGATGCGTCAGGCCGTAAGATCCGATAATGCCCGAGATCCCGCCTCCGTCACTTCTGAGGACCAGAGTCGGAAAGCCCGCCGCAATGTCATTGAACGCATGGATCGCCGCGACCACCCAGATATTTCCGGAGCGGCAGTAGATGGCTGCAATCACCATGCCCAGAAGAACTGCCGAGATCATCTGTACGATTACGCCCAGCGTCGGGGCAGTGAGAAGATTCAGTCCGTGCATGAGTCCGAAAAGAAGTCCGGAAACGAAGACCGCTTCCCATACACGCCCGGGCGTGATTTCCATCTGTCCGGATACATTCTCTTTCGAACCGGTGCTTTGTCCGGAGGCAGCTTCTCCCCGAACTGCACCGAATCCCCTGCGGAGCACAACGTCTGCCGTGATCCCGCGGAACATGAATTCTTCCGCCATCCCGGTAAAAATGAAGAGCACTGTCGAAAAGAGGATCGTCCCCTTCCCCCGGAAGGCGAGGCTGTCCATCCGGGAAATGATCGCAGAGATAATCGCAAAGACCGCCATCACGATCATGAATCCCCCCGTAAAAAGGCCTCTGAAAAATGTTCCCCACGGGGCTCTGAGGACCCGGATCTGTCCTGTGACTTTCATCATGATGAGGACAAATATGAGCAGGGCCATCTCAAAGAGAGCGGATGAAAAGTAGCCCCCGAAATACGGAATATGCAGAATTTTGCACATCCGCCACAGTACGGCAAAAAAATACCGGCGGAGCAGCAGGAATCCGAGGATATAGCATACAAAAGTTCCCAGGACGATCCCGGCGGTGCGGCCACGTGTGTACATAGGCATGTCTCCTTAAAACTGCATTCTATTTATAGGCAATTGCGAAAGTCTATTCTTTACAGAAATTGCATGAACATTCAGGCAATTCCATTTCGCACAGAGTTTCGCAAGCGCCTAGCAATCTATTTATTATAAGAAGAAAGCCACACCATCCCCCTGATGATATGGCTTTCCATGAAAAGCACTTGCTTCGCAGGTCACTCATGATCTCTGACGAAGAATCCCCGTCCCCCTGAGCATCCACCCTTCCGCAGAGACGAATCAGCAGGCTGCAAATTCATACTTTATTTCCTGCAGCGTGCAAAAATCCAGGACTTCTTCGCAGAGACGAATCAATAAGTCACAAATTCATACCCTTCCGACATCGCATAATCGATAAACGGCCCCAGCGCCTCCGGATTTGCCGGGACCATCAGGTGGAGCAGATAAATCGCTCCGGGATGCAGCTCACTGACGAAACTCGAGTAAGCCTGCTCGGTCGAAGGCGGATTGGTCTGATCATAATCCATGTGGGCAAAGCTCCAGAAAACAGTCTGATAGCCGAGTTCTCTGGCAAGCTCCAGCGTTGCGATGCTGAAGCGGCCTGATGGGAAGGAATACAGGTAAACTTCATAATCAAAGTTCTCCCTCATGTATTCCTGCATCGAGACCATGTCCTGATAAGCGCCTTCAATCCCGAGCGCCGGAATTCCCGTCTCCGGATGCGACCACGAGTGGCTTCCGACAACGTGTCCCTCATCGATCATGCGACGGATAAGATCCGGGTTCTCACTCGCATACATATGATTGACAAAGAACGTCGCCTTGATCCCTCTCTCGGCCAGCATGTCAAGGACCATCGCTGTATACCCTGCCTCATATCCAAGGGTAAAGGTCAGCATGACCGTGTTGTCAGGATCCCGCACAAAGACCGCATTATAATCCGCATACCGGTCCTGATTTGCGACGACCTCGTTCGGCCGGTTCAGTTCATCGCGGTTCCCATTGTAATATCCGGCTCCGATCATGCCATTGTCCAGTGTATTGATATAGTCAAAATTAATATTCTCTGTAGTAAATCCGGGCTTCCCGTTAGGATATGCCGCTGCCTGCTCCTTTGCCGGCTCCTCTGAAGCAGCGATCTCACTGGCAACTTCCTCCGCTCTGGACGCTGCCGCATCCGCTTCCGCCTGCGCTGCCGCCGCAGACTCGGCTGCCGCCTGCTGGGCTGCCTGCTCCTCGAGTGTCTGTGTACTTCCCGCCGCAGATTCTGAAGGCGCCGGCACGGAAGTGTCCGGCTTTGCCTTCCCTCGGGATACGATCAGATTGACTGACAGTACAGCAATGATGCAGAGACATACTATGATCAAAATCGAATCAATATTTTTATTTTTCATGAATGAATCCCTCATATCCGCTTCCCGGGCACAGAATGTGCATCCGGCTGTACCGGCCAGGATCCGGCACTGCGTAAAGACCGAGCGCATGTTCCGGAGCCTCCGGCGGGACTGATTTCCTGCTTACTTAGAATAGCAGAAAAATACAGGGGAAACAAGACGATTACACAACCTGCACTGCAGTCTGCGGTATAGCGGACACTCCAGATCCGCTTCGCTGCCTGCCCGCGAACCGAACCCTGCTTTGAAGGTCTGTTTCCCTCCCAAAACGCTCTTGCCCACACATCTCACATGCCATAAAATAAAATATAGATAAGTGCTTAAATTCAGCCTGTCCTGCTTTACGCATGCCAGGTACTTCCGTATTTTTTACTCCATCGAAGAAAGGAGGATCTGTTCCCGCCGGCAAGCGCAGCCGGTGTGCGGACAGAGACATATAATATGAAAGTTCTCGTTTTCGGTGCTGGAATTATCGGCAGCTATCTCACCCACATCCTCTGCCTTGCGGGAAATGAAGTGACCCTTCTCGCCCGCGGCAGCTGGAAGGACACGCTCGAGGAAAACGGCCTTCGGATCCATCATGTCATCCAGGGGCGCACGACCGCAGACCACCCCCGCATCATCGAGTCGATCGATCCGGAGGAATATTACAACGCCATCTTCGTCGCCATGCCCTGCAGCGAAGTCGTAAACGTCCTCGATGCAATCGCAGGCGCGAACACGCCCATCGTCGTGATGGTCGGCAATACCCTTCAGTCAAAGGAAATGTCTTCCTACATCCGCCGCAATTCCCCGGTCAAAAAGGTCGTCCTGTTCGGATTCCAGGCGACCGGCGGAAGCAAGGAGCACGATCATATGGAATGCGTCCGGCTGGGCGCTGCGGGCATGGAGATCGGGTTCCTGGACCGAACTGCGTCCGACAAGCTGAAGCTTCGCCTCGCCCACATGTTCCGCGGGACCAGATATACTCTGACCTGGCATGACAATATGTACGCCTATCAGGTATGCCATGTCGCATCCGTTCTGCCGCTGGCCTATATCACCTACAGCGCGAACGGGGATTTCTCCAAAACGACCGCCGAGCAGCGCACGCTCTCCATCAATGCCTCGAAGGAAGCCTATGGTCTGATCCGCTCGCTCAACATTCCGATCGTCCCGGAGAGCGATGCTGATTTCTACGATAAGACCATCAACCGCAATGCGATGTCGGGCATTTACCTGCTCGCATCCCGCACACCGATCGGTGACATGGCGATTGCCGGACACTGCCGGCACGCCGTTGCCGAGATGGAGACCCTAGACCGAAGCTTCGAGGAGCTTCGGCAGTTGAATCCGGATTTTCCGATGCCGACCTGGGACAGTCTGCGCGACGCGATGCCGCCGTGGCCAACGCTCCATCATGCTTTCAGGACAAGCTCGCGGAATTTCGACGGGGAGCTTGCCGACTTCCGGGAAACACACATTTACGAGACAGTCGATGTCGGCGGTACAGGCTTCCGCTGCCTCCTGTGCGGTGAGGGAAGCAAAGTCCTTGTATTTCTGGCAGGCGGGACCGGCATGTCCGAGCTGTGGTTCCCGTACATCACCGCCCTGGAAAATGAATACCGCATCCTGACCTTCGACTATCC
>CADABA010000174.1 GCA_902785985.1 uncultured Lachnospiraceae bacterium | reverse complement strand
TTAAAAAACTTATAAGCCAGATCTTTACGGTTAAGCATATTGACCGCTTCATAGTCGTCAACAAGCACTTTGACTCCTATCCTTTCAAACTGATCCTTATGCCTGCTGATCGCGACCAGCTTCCTTCGCGGAGCAAAAATATCTATCCTGTTCTTCTCACAGAAATCAAGGCAATATGACACATACTCTTCATCCTTCAGTACCGGTTCAATGTGCCATTCATCGCAGACCTTTTTATATACCGCCTGCTCCCGCTCATTGCTTCCGATAATCCGGAAATCTGATTCGTCCTTTTTGATCAGCTGAATAATACTGTATGCTGTACTGAACCAATGATTAAACCAAATCCGTATCATTTTTGCTCCTTTAATATCTCTGCAGTCTATCTTTTGCGATTAGTGTTATATGTCAAACTGACTTTTACCATAAGTGTTATATGTCAAACTGTCTTTTACCATAACTGTTTCTGCAAATAAGAACGCCTCAGCGTTCTTGAAGCACCTTCCTCTTTATGCGGCTGGAATCTGTCGGAGGCCTAAATTACTGACCTGGGTTTATGACCCATGTCAGAGTCAGGTTTCACTTTGCGTATTCATCTCACGATTGTGTCGTTTCATTTTACGTATTCATCTCACGATTGTGTCGTTTCATTTCGCGTATTCATCTCACGATTGTGTCGTTTCATTTTACGTATTCATCTCACGATTGTGTCGTTTCATTTTACGTATTCATCTCACGATTGCAGTCACGAGAATTCTGCGTCAGAGATTGAATTCTTCCGGTTCACACTTTTATGCATATCTGTTCAGAATATTCCTGACCGCCGAATAATATCCTCCCCCGAACATATTCAGGTGATTGAGGAGCTGATACAGATTGTAAAGATCGCGCCGGTCTTTATATCCGGAACTCAGATTCCCGAACTCCTTATATGCTTCGTAGAACGAATCCGGAAAGCCTCCGAACAGCTCCGTCATAGCCAGATCCGCCTCCGGGTGACCATAATACACGGCGGGATCGATCAGCCATCCCTTTCCGTCATTTCCCGTTATATGATTCCCTGCCCAGAGATCCCCGTGCACGAGGGAAGGTCTGTCCGGCTCAGCTAGATACCGGTCAAGATGAGACAGAAGATATTCGATTTTCCTGCGTTCCGATGGCCCGAAATACTCTGCGGCAGCTTCGAACTGAGGCTTTAATCTGCAGTCTCTGAAGAACGGAATCCACCTCTCATGGGGTGTATTGATCTGCTTCCGCATACCGATATAGTTGTCCATGAAGAATCCGTAACCGACTTCCGTATGTGCAACGGGCGCCTTGTGCATGGCTGCAAGTTCGCGGGCAAATGTCTGCCAGTAGTCTTTTATACGCGGCCCTCCCGCAATGAATTCCTGCAGCAGAAATGAACAGGTCTGATCTTTGCCGAGTCCCAGAAGCCCGGCAGATCCAATCGTGCGGGATCCTGCAATCTCCTCCAGACCTATCGCTTCTGCCTCAAAATTCGAAAATGCACCCGGCGAATTATATTTCATGAACACGGTCGTCCCATCATCGAGCACCAGAGCGCAGGCTTCGTTGATATCACCGCCCGCTATGCGTCTTCGCCCCGCAATGCTGCGTCCATTTCCAAAAAGGTCCCTGACAGCATCGGCCAGAGATGCATAAACTTTTCTCGTCATAGTTTCCGCTCTTTCTGCAGACCAATGGCTCCGCAAACACTTTCATCTGCCAAAATATCGTATGGTCCAGGATGCCTGTAACGGTCACAGTCTAAATTTGCAAAGAACGATTTTATTCCTGTGTTTTCGATCCGGCTTCTCCGTTTGGCAGTCCTCTACATTTTACCATAATTATTTTTCTTACCGGAGGATTCCCCTCGAAAATTATTGGAAAAATCCGGTCATTCTCTGATCAGACAGAAAAAAACCGGCAAATGCTTTTATGCACTTGCCGGTTGACGCGCTTATCTCAGTCTGCCTTTCTGAACTTATCTCAGTCCGCTTTTCTGAACTTATCTCAGTCCGCCTTTCTGACCTTATCTCAGTCTGCCTTTCTGAACTTATCTCTGATCTGCGGTCCTGCCACCTGCACAAAGATGACGAGGATCAGGATGATACCCTTGATCGCGTTGTTGATCAGCGAATCCATCTTGAGCGCAACAATGATCTTATCGACGATCGTATAAGACATTGCACCGAAGAGGACGCCAAGCATCTTGCCGCGGCCGCCGCTCATCGCAATACCGCCCAGCACGACCGACGCGATCGCATACATCTCATAGCTGCTGCCGGTAGTGGCCGGATCCGCGCTGCCGTTCATGGCGATCCAGAGAAATGCGCCAAGACCGGTCAGAATTCCGCAGATCGTGAATGCGGAGATCTTCATTTTGCTCACGCTGATGCCGCTCATCTTCGCTGCTTTGGCGTTGGAGCCGATCGCGTAGATCTTCTTGCCGTACTTGGTCTGGTCGGAGATATAAACGAACAGTGCTGTCATAACAAGCATGACGATACCGACATTCGGTATTGTCGCCAGTTTGCCGTTACCAAAGCCGAAAAGGGCCTGATAAGAAGCTTTCGCCGTGTCCATTTTATAAACGCTGCTGCCGCCGCCGATCAGCGCACGGTCCACATGCTGGCAGAAATACTGGGCAAAGGAGCGGTAGATCAGCATCGTTGCCAGTGTGACAATGAATGCCGGCATCTGCACGCCGCCGACCAGCACGCCGTTCACAAATCCGCAGAGAGCCCCGAATGCCAGAGCGAAGAGAAGCGTAAGCAGAATACTTCCTGTCATGTTGAACACGATGACAGACAATCCGGAAGTAAGCGCCAGCATGGAGCCTACTGACAGATCGATCTCACCGGTCAGGCAGATCAGACCCATGCCAAGAGCCACCGTTCCGATGACTGCGCTGTGGCGGAAGATATTCATCACGCCGCTCCAGGTAAGACCTGAACTCGTGATAGCGTAGACGATAAATATTGCAATAAGTACGAATATAAAACTGTATTCTGACCATATTTTGCCGAGCTTCTTCATAATCACTTCTCCTCTCCTGCGGTCTTCTCCGTGACTCCTACACTGTAAAGCATTACATCCTGCTCATTGATCTCCTCGTGGGCGAGCTCCCTGATCATCCTTCCGTCATAAAAGACGATGCATCTGTCCGCGACCTTCATGATCTCGGGGATTTCCAATGTATTGATCAGGATCGTCTTTCCCGCGCGGGCAAGTTCCAGGATCAGGCGGTAAATTTCCGCCTTTGCACCGACATCAATACCCTGCGTCGGATTGTCCAGGATCAGGATTCCCGCATCCGTGTTGAGCCACCTTGCTATAAAGATCTTCTGCTGATTGCCGCCGGAGAGCGACGTGATCAGATCCGCGCTGCTCTGCGCCTTGATACCGAGCATTTCCTTGTACTCATCGTACCGTTTTCTGTCCCGTCTGGAATCCACGGGAAGCTTTGCCGCCGAGAGAGTCTGCTCCGAGATCGCCATATTCTCCATGAGCGACATATCCGGCAGAACGCTGTTCTCCTTCCGGTTGTTGGGGAGCATTGCGATGCCTGCCTTCATAGCGCTGTGAATGGAGTTGTGGGGTACTGCCTTCCCAAAAGCCGTGACTGATCCCGCAGTGGCTCTCGAAGATCCGAAGATCGCCTGCAGCATCTCACTGCTGCCGCTGCCCTGCAGTCCGGTCATTCCGACGATCTCCCCCTTCTTCACGGAGAGGGAAATGTCATGGAAGCCGTCGCCGGTAAATCCGTCCAGGCGAAGCACCTCCTCGCCAAGAGTTCTTTTCTCGTAGACATCGGCATTGGAATAGGATTCACCGACCATCATGACTGTGACCTTTTCCGGTGTCGTGTCGCTGATCTTTCCTTCTCCGATGTACTCGCCGTTCCGGAAGACCGTATAGCGGTCGGCCAGGGCGAAAATTTCCGGCATCTTGTGAGAGATAAATATAAATGAAGTTCCCTCTGATTTGAGTTTTCTGAGAATCCCGAAGAGATGATCCACTTCCTCATTGTTCAGCGAGGTAGTCGGCTCATCGAGAATGATCAGTTTCGCTTTAAGATGCAGTGCCTTACAGATCTCCAGAAGCTGCTTCTGGCTGGTCTTCAGGTCAGAGACCACTGCGTCAGGATCGATCTCCACGCCCAGTCTCTCAAAGAGTTCCCTGGCTTCCGCCTTCATGCGCTTCTTATCAAGTCTGCCGATCTTGTTGGTATATTCCCTGTTCAGGAACATGTTCTCAAATACTTTGAGGTCATTGAACAGGTTGAGTTCCTGATGAACGAACGCGATACCCATTTTTTCGGACTGTGTGATCGTTATATGTTCCAGTTTCTGTCCGTCAAATTCAATTGTTCCGCCGTCTTTCGGCAGTACTCCGGTGAGAATGTTCATCAGCGTCGACTTTCCCGCGCCGTTCTCGCCCAGAAGAGCATGCACCTCGCCTTTCCCGACTGTGAGCTTTACACCCTTCAGAACGGAAACGCCGCTGAAAGACTTGCGTATATCTCTCATTTCCAGCAGACTCATATGGTTCTCCTTCCAAATTGGGACACTTCTTTTTCGCTTCTCTTACTGAGACAGAAGAGGCCGGAGCCATCCCTCCATAGGATTAAACTCCGGCCCGCTTTAAGGGAAACTGTGTTTCTTATCGGTCGGTTTTATCCGTCAGATCCTTCCGATCAGTTAAATGCCTCGTAATTGTTAACATTCTCACTTGTAACAATCTCGCATGCGATCACGTGATCCTGCTCGACTTTCTCGCCGTTCAGGTAATCGACCATATCCTGGATTGCTGTCTTGATCATGGACGGGCTGTAGGTAACGCTCATGATACCGCCGAGCTGTCCGGAAATGTCTGCATAGCCTGTTCCCTTCAGAACATCGTAGAATTCTCCGAGGCCGCCGCAGCCTGTGATGACCGGCTTGTTGCCGAGGAATGCTGTCTTTGTTGCGTCATCAATTCCGCCGCCTGCAAGAGCTTCAAGGATGCCCATGCCGAGCTCATCGTCTTCAGAGTAGAACCACTTGATATCTGTGTTGGCGGAATCTCCCATCAGGGACTCGAAAGAGGACTTTGTATCGCTGCGGCTCCAGTTCATAGCGCCTGAATATGTGATTGCCTTGAGGTCAGCGTCTGTCCACTTGGCATCGTCAGCGATCGTCTTTCCTTCGTACTCAACAGCGCCTGTCAGATAATCTGTGAAGCCCTTGTCTCTGAGTGTTGTAACGGAAGATGTGTCGCCTTCAT
>CADABA010000173.1 GCA_902785985.1 uncultured Lachnospiraceae bacterium | reverse complement strand
CAGCAGACGGCCTCTCTCAAGCTCTGATTCGGTGAATGCTCCAAGCCTCTCCTGCGCCCATTCCCGGCTCCACCAGGTGGGGAGCAGGTCCATATATACGGCATCTGTCATGTGCTGTGCTTTTCCTCGTGATGTGCTTCGGCTATTTTAAGGTAAAACCCCGTATGGAGCTGAGTCCAGGCAGTGCGTGCGCACGGCCTCCATGGCGCCGCATGCGTGCTGACTGTACCGGACGCCCTGCAGCGGATGCTCCCTGCTTCCGGAATAACATTCAGCCAGGGCTGAACGGGACTGCGCCGCCGCGGGAAACCCCGCCTGCTCCTGAGACTGATTCATTTGTCAGAGTTCAGCCTGGCCGTTCTTAATATTTCCTTGCACTTCCTGATTTTCTGAACCAGGAAGCTTTCGTCTATTCTGTACCTGAGGCATCTGTACGAATCCGGTTTCATTGCCTTCAGCGGGCATGAGATTCCAAGGCACTGGAAAAACAGCACGCAGCTCTTGCATCCTTCCCTGACTTTGTCTTTGGAAAAAGTCCACAGCCGGTTTTTCTGCTCATCAGCCGATGCGTCCTTATAGCTGCCAATGGAATTGATTTCCCGGTCTACCGCAAGGGTGCACTTCATTAATCTGCCGTCTGCGCCTATGACTCTTGAGTTCTTTTTTGCCGCATAGCAGACAGCTCCGCCGGCAGATGTGAACATGCTGATATCCGCCAGTACATATCCCCGTTCAAGAGCCTTTGATTCAAAAGACTGCTGCACTTCCTGCAGGCTGCCTGCCTGGGCAAGGACATCCGGATCGCTGCTTCTGCCATTGGCCGAACTGTAATCCCCCACCGGCCTGAAGAGAAGCCTGAAGCGCTGATCATTCTCAAGGAACTTTATGCTTTCGAAAAACTCTTCCATTTTTTCATCAGAAGAGTTTGAGCTGTTGAAGTTTACCCGGAGCGAAATTCTGAACTGCCTGTCCAGCCGCCTGATTTCCTTCAGGTTGTTCAGGATCGTATCCCAGGTTCCGGCACCGCTGGCGAGAGGCCTCAGCCAGTCATGGCTTTCCCTCGTGCCGTCAAGCGTTATCTGGTATGACAGGATTTTCAGATCAGCCAGGGAACTGAACAGGCCTCCTGTCAGCAGATAGGCATTGGTTGTCATGGATGATGGCAGAAATCCTTCCTGATCTTTCAGCTTTTCCTGAAAAGCCCTGATCCATCTGACATTAAGCAAAGGCTCGCCGCCGAAATACTCAACCGAAAACCATCTGCATTCCCTGTTCCCTATCACGCGCAGGATCTCATCAATCTGATCCATGCCGTACCTCTGTTTCAGCTCATGGTTTTCATAGCAGTACCTGCAGCTGAAGTTGCACGCATACTGTACCGGCAGCAGGGTAAATCTGGCTGTGCTGTTCAGTTTTTGTTCTATGCTGGCTGCCTGCCTGCTGTAATAGTCCTGATCCAGGCTCCCTTCGTAGATGAATTTCCTGCTGATCAGAAAATCCAGCCATTCCTGTTTCAGATTTCTGAATGAGATCTCACGGTTTTCCAGCCTGTCAATGTATTTCTTCCTGATTTCAATGCCAAAATCATTCAGGAAATTGTACAGATAGCAGGCATCATCGCTGACGTCCTGCACTGACACCTGATCAAAGATATGGTACGTACCCATAATTTGGATCCCGATTTTCGCCTGAATGCCGGACACAGTGCCATGCGCCCGGCTTTCATGCTCAGCCCTGCGCTGCCGGTCTTCTTCTCATCATACCGCGTGACGCTGTGCGCAGTGTCTGCAGAAAAACAGCCCGGATCCCTTCTGTCGTCATGTGCACTTCCCACATCGTTTTTTCTGACAAGGCATGATCCTGCGCCGCCTCCTGTTCTTCGGATCCGGGGGCCGCAGCAGCTTCGGAATACTCCCCGAACGCGCCGGCACAGGCATCTCCTGCGCCGGCTGTGCGCAGGTCTGCGACTGCCGCATAGCGGTTTGCCGGATTGATCAGCGCGATGTAGTGTCCCGCGGGGCTTCCGGCTCCCTCCAGATAAGCTTCTTTTTCCGAATACCAGCCTTCGACCGCTTCCGCAGCGCTCCCGAATCCCCACGCAAGGGTCTCCATCGAATAGACCCGGCTGTCCGGCAGTGCCGTAAAGCACGGCGTTCCGTCCGGCCTTACATGGTCACGGAGGACCGCACTCTCCGATGCCCGCAGAACACAGATCTGCTCCAGTTCATAGGACCACTGCAGCGGTACATAGTCATTAGGCGTCATCGGCTCCCCGTCAGCCGGATTTGCGACCCCTTCCGCGCAGGCCTCCCGCCGGATCTCATTGATCCTGTCGATCAGCGCCTGTCGGTCCGGCTTCTCAAACTGCCCTTTGACATAAACTGTCAGATATGCATTCTGCCCGCCGTTCTCCGGATCACTGCTCTCTTCCACATTAACCGCGCCCGCAGCATTCAGATTCTTCTCCTGCGCCTTCACAGCCAAAGCACCGCCGTCCCTTCCCAAAAGACAGGCCAGGATGAGCAGCAGGGTGCAGGCTTTCCGTATTCTGTTTACAGCACTCTTTGTATTTCGCATAACGCTGTTTCATAGAAAGACAGAACGGGCGGTACAATGACCGCCCGTTCTTCCCCTCTTTAAATAACCTGATATTAGTCCAGTTTGATATTCTTAAGCAGATCGCCGAGGCTTGTCGTTGCTTTCTCGCGGGATACAAACTTCGAAAGATCCGGGATATCGTCATCAGCGGGAGCCGGTGCTTCCTCGAGTGCCTTCATGCTCAGGCTCACCTTGCCGTCCTTGACTCTGGTGATCTTCACCTTTACAGTGTCGCCTTCCTTGCACACTTCTTCCGGTGTCGCAACTCTCTTGGTGCTCATCTGGGAAATGTGAACGAGGCCGCTGATACCGTCGCCCAGATCAACAAATACGCCGTAAGGCTTGATGGTCTCGACTTTGCCCTCGACCACTGTGCCGACCTTGAGGCCTTCGATGCGGGCCTTCTTCTCCTGCGCGCGTTTGATCTTGGCAGCCTCTCTTCCGGAGAGTACCAGACGCTGCTTCTCTCTGTCTGCCGTAATGATCACGACATCGATTTCCCTGCCGATCCACTCGCTGACGTCCTCCACATAGCTCGTGCTCAGCTGGGATGCGGGAATAAATGCCCTGACACCTTTAAGCGAAGTCACGACGCCTGCCTTGACGCTCTCATCGATCGGAACTGTGAAGACGACTTTGTTCTCCATCATCTCCTCAAAAGCGTCCCAATTGGCGTCATTGCGATTTCCATTAGTTTCCATAGGTCATTTCCTCCCAATTCTATGCGCTCTGCGCAAAACTCAATCTAAATACGTATTATACCATCAATCGCCCACTGGCGAAACACCAAAATATGTAGTATAGTGATTTTTACCGCTCACGCACCTGTTTTTTGGTCTGTGCGCGGCCAAAATATACAGGCCGGCCGGGCTCCTTGGCCCCTTTCGGCCATGAAATGTGAGGTTCAAATCAATATAATGGATAAAAAAGCAATCAGTGAGATAAGGAAGCTGATCAAACCCGACAGCTGCATTGCCCGGATCCGCGGCTGTTATGTGAATGAAGAGGGTGAGGTCATCCGCGAACTGCATGATTCCATCGCCGCCATGGAGAAGGAATCTTTGGAAAAATACTGCGAGATCCTGCGCGGTTCCATGTCCGGCAAGCTCGGAAGGAACCTTTTTAATATGGAATTCCCGCTGGGAGAAGAACTGGACGGCGGCCGCCAGCAGTCTCTTCTTCGCCTTGCGCAGTCAGAGCTTAAGGACGACGCTCTTTTGACCGATTTCTTCGGGAAGATCGTGGAGCATTTCCACTGCGATACCAAATATCTGATCCTTCTCATAAACGGTGTATATGATATTCCCGCCAAAGGCACCGACCACATGGAGATGGAAGACGCATCCGATTATGTCTATTCCTTCCTTCTGTGCTGTATCTGTCCGGTCACCCTGATGAAAGAGGGACTCTGCTACGATGAGGAGGCGTGTACCTTCCTGGACCGCCGCACAGACTGGACTGTCCAAAAGCCTGTCTGCGGCTTCCTCTTCCCGGCCTTTAATGACCGGCAGCCCGACATACACAGTCTTCTCTACTACTGCCGCAAAGAAGATGAGCGGCACGATGAGATCAGTGCCGATCTTCTGGGCTGTGTGCTCCCGATCCCGGAGGCTGACCAGAAAGAGCTCTTCAAATCCATGGTGGAGCAGACGCTGGGAAGAAACTGTGATTTTCAGAATGTCAAGAATATCGGCGATGCCGTTGGAGAGATCATAGAACAGAACAAAGACACAGGGGAGCCTGTACAGCTGGAAAAGAGCGAGATCCGGCGCCTTCTGTATGAGAACGGCGCAGATCAGTCCGTCCTGAGCGATTTCGACGCCGCTTACGACGAAGCGGTGGGAGAAGGTGTGCCTCTCATGGCAGAAAACCTGATCGATACCGGAAGGCTGGAGGTCAAGTCCCCTTCCATGAAGATCAGCGTCAAATCCGATATGGCCGATATGCTGAAGACCCGCGTCATCGACGGAATGGAATATCTGCTGATCCCTGTCGTCGATGAGCTGGAAGTGAACGGGATCCGCATTCTGCAGACCAAAAGAGAGGGCAGCTGATGTTCACCGCAGATCCCTCAGGTCCACATAGTCCATGCGAAGCATAAAGACCAGTCCCAAAAGAATGCCGGCTGCGAGCCCTCCCACATGCGCCGCATTGTCTGTGTGAGGGTTCCTGAACCCGCTGTAGACAGCATAAAAGACTGCAAATGCCGCTCTGTAGATCAGTGAAGAGCCGCTTTGCAGTTTTTTTCTGCCCTTTATGATGAGCAGGATCAGCGCACCCATCACACCGAAAACGGCGCCGCTCGAGCCGACCGAATAGGTATTCACACCCTGCGTATAGTCATAGAGCACAGATATGACATTTCCACATACACCGGAGACGAGATACAGGATCAGATACCTGATATGGCCCAGGTTCCTCTCCACCGCATTTCCCATGAGGACCTGCACCAGGAGATTGCTCCCCAGATGAGAGATCCCGGAATGCAGGAATATGGAAGTAAAAAGTCTGTAGTATTCCCTGCCCGCGATCACCTGTACTGTTCCGCACTGACCGGCGGTATAGAGCCGGTCACCGGTCATGAGACAGACTGCAAATCCTGCGGCGTGGACGAGTGCCAGTGCAATATTGACGCTGCAATAGCTGTATTTTCGCAGTTCCTGCGGATCCATCATTCCGGTCCGACCTCCCGATTCTGGAATTTTGTCCCAGTTCTGTTAATATCTGTTCATTCTGT
>CADABA010000172.1 GCA_902785985.1 uncultured Lachnospiraceae bacterium | reverse complement strand
TAATCATCATGGCCATGTATTTTGTGATCAATGCGCTTCTTGTACGCAGGATCGACAGAGTGACGCCGGCGGAGGTGCTTAAGAACAGAGAGTGACGGAATCAGGAATAACGTTGCCAAACGGATCGAGACAATTCGATCGTCTCAGTAAGAATTGATTAAAATCACGAGTATTGCACGATGAAGAATAAACCTCCACCGCATATAGCAGACGCCTTTTTCAGACATCTGTTATGTGAAGTGGAGGTTTTGCATGTTACGGGAGAATCTTGATCAAGCTGTTTTCTTTACTGCTTTGCTCTCAGTTCCTCGTTCGCCTTTTCGACATTAAGCCGTGTGAGAATCAGGGTGATCAGCAGGTTGAAGCACATCGGCATCCAGAACATAGCCGGAGAAAGCCAGGAGCCAGCCTGCCAGCGCCGTACCGATTCCGCCGCCGAGCTTCGTTCCGAGAGATGTGCAGGAGTACATGGTGCCGTCCACCCGCTTGCCGTGTGTGAGGTAAGTGTACTCGGAACATGTCGCGATCAGAGCGTTCATATCGCCCTGAAGCGGGCTCATTCCGATGGCCGCGATGGCTGTACAGGCGAGCATCAGCGGGACGGAGCCGAGGTAACCGGCAACGACGACGCCAAGTCTCCCGAGGGTACCGATCGTATAGCCGGTAAGATTCAGACGGTACATACCGCCCCATTTTGCGACAAGAGTCGGAGTGAACAGAAGACCGACGATCATCGGAATGTTGATAGCCCAGGAGAAGACGCCTAGAAGGTTAGCGTTCTTCAGTACGTAGGTCATATAGTAAATGCCCATGTTGAGCGTCGCCGAATAAATCTGCATCAGGATATAGGAAGCGCAGATCATCAGGTAATATTTATTCTGAATAAGGAGTTTGAAAGCGTCAATCAGGTTGTACTTTTCTTCTTCAGCCGGAGCTTCTATTTTGACTTCGTCATCCATCAGCTCCTCCGGCGTCAGTTCCTTGACCGAAAATACAGAGAGAGTTCGTTATAATGCCCACGATGGAGTAAATGATCGCAACGGTACGCCATGCAGCGGCTCCGCCTCCGAAATAGGCGACCAGACCGACAGTGATCGTCTGGATCAGCATACTGGTGCCGAAAGCGAACATAAAGCGGATGGAGCCCATCTGTACGCGCTCGTGATTATTTTTTGTGATGAGCGCTGTCAGAGCGGAATACGCGATGTTGTTGGCTGTGTAGAAGCCTGCGTTAAGAAGCGTGTAGGCGATAAAGAACCATGCATACTGAGCTGTCGGAGTGAGATCCGCAGGTATGCAGAAAATGGCGATGAGGCAGAGCGCGCAGCCGAAGTAGCCATAGAACATCCAGGGACGTGCTTTTCCCATCTTTGTCTGGGTCTTGTCGATCAGAGAACCGAAGAAAATATCGCTCACACCGTCAAAGAGCTTTGACACGGCGATCAGCGTTCCGACGACTCCGGCGTTCATCCCGACCGTGTCGGTCAGGAAAATCATGACGAAGGCGGAGAGCAGGGCGTAGACAACGTTTCCTGCAATATCTCCGGATCCGTATCCTACCTTGTTATACCATTTCAAATAAGTCTTTTCTTTCATAAAACCTTCTCCCAAAAACAGTTTTGATGTTTGACTTAATGACCTCGGATGACTGGTTTGCAGCCGCTTATGCCTGTCAGGCATGAGCGGACAGAATATGTCTCCCGGTTTCAATATGTTTCAGGCTTAATAAGGAACGAGAAATGGAAGGAATCTTCGCGGATCTGATATTTCTCTGAGAGATCCGGCCCGCAGCTTTTTGAACCGATTCCTGCCATTTTATGGTCTATGCAAAGGACGGTGTCGCCGCATGGCATAAGTTCATAGTTGTGCCGTTTTGTCTCAAGCTCTTCCTGCATATAGATCGAAGCGTTGAAAGAGAACGTATTCTCGTCTCCGGATGCCAGAGTAAGCGCAAGTCCGCCTCCCTCAATACGAAGATAATCACAGTCTGCGTGGCTGCCGTTTTCCTGAGGCCGGATATAGTCCTCGTGAAGGTCTTCGACGGAAGAACGGAAAAGTCCGTGGCGGCCGCTTCTCCTCTTGTCTATGTAACTCTCGTGCGGACCGATGCCATAGTAGGTGACGTCACGCATAGTTGAATCGAGGAACATTCTCAGCCCGATTCTTGGAAGCGTCAGGTAATTCCGCTCTTTTTCTGCGTTCATATCCATTCGGATCGTCCCGTCAGGATAGATACTGCATGTTGTCTGAATTCTCAGGACCGGCTGGTTGGAGATGGCGGCTGCGGACTGCCGGATATGAAGGACGGCAGTATCGCCGCATATTTCATGCGTTACCTCGTAAGCCCGCGCAGTGGTGTGATCAAGGCGTTCTAATTTCCAGACATCCAGAAGCGGCACGTCGTTGTCGGTCGGGGCCCGCCAGAGATTGAAATCTACGGGCCGTTTCAGCATTTCCCGGCCTTCCCGTTTGAGAGAGGTGAACAGTCCGGAAAGCGTGTCCAGTGTATATGCAAACCCCTTGCCTTCGATCATTACATCTGTGCCGTTTTCGGTCACCGTCGGAAGAATATCCGAGGGTGTCTTTTCGGTGCTTTCTGTGCCGTATTTCGTTCCAGAACTCTCGTACGGGAAAGCGGAGACAGCCAGCCGGTTCCGTTCGTCCGCAGTCCGGATCCTGATCTCGTCAAAGCCAAGCTCATTGCCTGCCGGTATTCCCGGAAGCGGCTTTGCCAGGGTATATGTGATCAGCAGGAAGCAGCGGCCTTTCCCGGGAACTGCCAGAGGGAGCGGAACCTCGGATCGGCCGTGGGGCGGTATGGAGGGAAGGCTGAAATCGCCTTGCGAAAGCTCCTCACCGTCCGAAGTCAGGGAATAATGAACATTCACGCTGTCTGAAGGATCCAGAAAATCCAGATAGCTGCTGATTGTTAATACGCCGCGTTCCGGATCATAGGAAGAGCGGAACGGACGGTGGACATTTTTGAATTCCAGAAGGCCTGTATGCGGACGGCGGTCAGGATAGACGAGGCCGTCAAGGCAGAAATTACCGTCGTGCTGAAGCTCCCCGAAGTCTCCGCCGTACCCGTACATGGTCTTTCCGTTCCCGGCTGATCCCTGATCGATCGCATGGTCGCACCATTCCCAGACAAATCCGCCGCACAGACGGGGATATTTCTCGATCAGCTCCCTGTACTCCTGCAGATCACCCGGGCTGTTTCCCATGGAGTGGCAGTACTCTACGAGGAGGAGCGGCTTTTCCGGATCGGAGTCCAGATAATCCGTAACATCTTCGAAGGGCGGGTACATTCTGCCGAAAAGATCGATATTGGATACGTCATATTCACGGTCATGAGCAGCGTAAAAGGCACTCTCATAGGTCGTCAGTCTGGTCGGATCAATTTCTTTTGTCCATCGGAGGGCTTCCTCAAAGGTGCAGCCGTAACCGCATTCATTACCCATGGACCAGACGAGGACAGAGGGACGGTTGCGGTTCCTTATGACCATGGAACGTATCCTGTCCAATGTTGGCTCGATGAAGTCCGGATTGTCCGCAATTCTTACATGAGCCATACGCATCCGTTCAGAGTAATCGTCCTCATTGAAGGAGAGCGGACCGGTACCATGGCTTTCGTTGTCAGCCTCGTCGATCACGTAGAGGCCGAGTTCATCACACAATTGGTAGAACCAGGGAACATTCGGGTAATGACTTGCCCGGACCGCATTAAAGTTATGCTCCTTGATCATATGCAGGTCCTGTTCGACCCGGGCTCTTGTCTGGATAAAACCTGTGACCGGATCCGATTCATGCCGGTTGACGCCCCGGAATTTAATCGGAGCATTGTTGAGATACAGGACGCCGTCTTTGATACAGACGTGGCGGAAGCCTATGCGCTCGGTGATAGTTTCCCCCTCTGCCTTCATGATGAGGGTGTACAGGTATGGCGTCTCAGCGTTCCAAAGAATCGGATTTTTTATGGGAATGTGAATTTCCGAGACTTCATTCAGGGATATATCCAGGATGGTCTGACGGCTCCTGGAAGGATCGTGTCCTTCCGCGGCAAAGCGTTCTTCAGACAGGGTCTTTTCTGCTGCGAAGCTTTTTTCGAACCTGTTTTTTTCTTCTGCAAAGCCTTCTTCAGTACAGATCATATCTTTTGAGGTACATTTTGCGGCTCTGTTTTCTTCCTCCGGCGGCAGGAGCTGGAGGCGGACCGGGACCGGTGCGCCGTGCCAGGTGAATTTAATGTTCAGGTCGGCAGACTTCAAATTCTTTGCGAGGTCAGTCCTGATAACATAATCTTCTATAAATGAATCAGGTCTGCCAAGGAGGTAGACATCCCGGATGATTCCGGACATACGGAACTTGTCCTGATCTTCCAGATACGAACCGTCGCACCACTTGAGGACCAGGACAGCCAGAAGATTCTCTCCTTCGGTCAGAAGATCGGTCACATCAAATTCGGAAATGTGGTGCGTGATCTGACTGTAGCCGACGTATGTCCCGTTCAGCCAGACAAAGAAGCAGGAATCAACTCCCTCAAAATACAGATATTCGCGCGGCGCATCCGGATTCCTGTGCCATTCAAATTTATGAATATACGCTCCGCATGGGTTTTTCTGGGGAACATAGGGCGGATCAAATGGGAAAGGATATCTGACATTTGTATATTGATGCTCGTCATATCCTTTCATCTGCCAGCAGAAGGGAACGACTTCCTCCTTCCAAGTACTGTCGGGGTGAAAGCCGGGCAGATAAAATTCCTCATTTAGTTCGTGGATGCTTTGGAAGTAGCGGAAGTTCCAGGCACAGCCGCTCAGCATATGCAGCCGGTCGGAATTTTCTCTCTGCGTGACCGGATTCGGTGCGCGGGGAGGGGCGGATGTGGGGATGAAGTAGCTGTGGTACGGCATGGTGTTCTGATGCAGTACAGACAGATCTTCATACAATCTTGGTACTGGCAAGGCGGCATCCTCCTTTCTGATGCGGATGCGGCAGCGGACATCTCCTGCCGGGACATGGTTTGGTATTGAAATGTGTCTTTGCCGGCCGCTTCGGCGGCAGGCATAGTTCCCTAATCTGATGATATCGGTCTGACGATTTAAAGCATATGAACAAAGTAATTCATTTTCTGCACAAAATACCTATGCAGTAGTAAATGGCGACGGAATTCGATAAACTGATAATGATATTGGAAGTATGATCTGGAGAAAATGATAAACGGAGGGAAAGACGACCGAGAAGACCGAGAAGATCAGAGGGAAAGTCGACCATGAAGACCAGAGAGAAAGACAGCCAATAGGACCGGAGGGAAAGACAACCGAGAAGACCGAGAAGATCAGAGGGAAAGTCGACCATGAAGACCAGAGAGAAAGACAGCCAATAGGACCAGAGGAAAAGACAGCCGAGAGGAAAAGAAAACCTGGAGAAAAGATGACCCGGAGGAAAGGACAACTGGAAAAATGACGACCGAGAGGAAACAGGATGATATGTATATCAATTCGGGATATCTGTTTAATTCAAGAATTCCTTTTAAGGAAAATAAAAAGGCGCTCAGGGTCCTGAGCGCAGGTACCTATCAGCTATTCACCCGCCGTATTGACTGGCAGCTCATTTATATCGCTGCCGGTGAAGGGCATTTTATTCTGGATGGGCATGAGGTGACCGTGCCTGCCGGAAATATGGTGCTCTATCCGCCGAAAAAAGAGCAGCACTATTATTTTCTGGGGAAAGACCTTTCACAGTACTGGTTCGTACATTTTACCGGAAGATCTGTGAAGAGCATACTCAGGCACTATGAGATTCCACTCGGCGACTATATTATTCATACAGGGATTTCTTATCAGTATGAGGATCTTTTTAAAAAGATGCGGGATGAGCTGCAGGAATGTGAATTCTGCTATGAAGAAAGTCTCACATATATCCTGCGTGAACTCTTTATTGTCATGAATCGGCGAATGAATCAGAACCTGCCGAAATCGTCCGGTTTTGTCAGATCGGAAATGGACTATGCGCGGAGTTATTTCAAGGAACACTACAATGAGGACATCAGCATCGAACAGTATTCGATGACAAGAAATATGAGC
>CADABA010000171.1 GCA_902785985.1 uncultured Lachnospiraceae bacterium | reverse complement strand
ACCATATAGCGCTCCCGCTCGTCATCCGTCATACCGGAATCAAATACGGCAGCCTCCAGTGTCTTATTCTTCAAAGTCACATTCAGGATGTAATACTCATATTCGACCTCAACCTCGTACTCATATTCTTCTTCTGTTGTTTCTCCGGTTTCCGGGTCTGTATAAGTTGTTGTCCCTGTCCGTGTCTCTGTTCTGGTCCGGATCTCCACCTCTTCCTCCAGCTCCAGCTCATACTGCTTATCGAATAACGCCTGCAGTTCGCTCTGAACCTCTGCTCTGGTGTAATCCTCATATTTCACAGTCAGATAGGAAGTCAGAACATAAGGATTGTGGTTGATCTCCGCCAGGTTGTAACGGTATTCGTCATAACCGGGATGCGTGGATTCGATGTTATCGATCTCGCTGCGAAGCTCTGCCTCCAGCGCCTTGTAATCCTCATTGGCACCGATGATATCCGCATCCTCAGCCGTGTAGGAGCTGCCCAGCAGCGTTCCTCCGGATCCGCCTGCCATGGAAGAACAGGAAGAAAGCTGTGTGAACATAAAAACCAGCAGGAAGATAAAAGCACCGCCGATTGCGATGACTCCGGCATGGCTCTTCACGAATTCCCCGGCTCTGCTGAACACCTGACTTACACGCTCTTTCAAAGGCGTTTTCACAGCGTGACCGTAAGCTGCCGGACTGCTGACGGCCCTTCCTGCTTTTGCTGCAGCGTAGTCCTGTTTGATGTTCTTCCGCTGCATAAACCGGGACAGCGGATTGGATTTCCCTGCAGACTCTGCCGCCGCGCCGGTCGTTTTAGCCGTTGCAGCAGTTTTGACGCCTTCTGAGAATTCTTCCTCCACATGACGCAGAGTCTCTTTCTCTGCGTTGATTTCCGGTTTCACAGCCCGGTCATGCAGCTTGTTTCCGTACTTTTTAATCTTCTGTACGGTGCCTCTGGCAACATCCGCTCCTGCTTCCGCTGCCTGAACGCCTCGGTTGACAGATTCGACGCCAATATTGTCGTCTTCATCCGCCTCTGCGATCTTCCGGTGCAGCTGTTGGGATACGACCGCAGATTTCAGCTTCCCGGACTGTTTCTTTTCAATGGGCTTCTTCCCGTGCCGGAGCGTCTGCTCGTTGTTTTTTGTCCCTTTGAGCTTTCGCTTTGTCCGGGTATAGCCCTTTTCAGTCGGAAGGCGTTCTGTATCTTCCGCATTGACTTCCGGCATTTTCGCTTCCTTCATGTCATTGCGGAAATTCATCTTTTTCGCCATTAACCAGCCTCCTTTGCCTCCGCGACTTCACCGGGCTTGGTCGTCATGATCTTGTAGAGCTCCAGATCTGTCGGGAACCGATCCACAAACGGCAGGATCACATTTCCATAGAACAGCAGCCCTTCGCCCTCACCGGAATGCGTCACATAGGAAAGCTGATGCGGTGAGATGTTCAGCTGCTTTGCTAGGATCGCTCTGTCACCGACTGCCTGGTTCAGCATGTAGATGAAATCACTGTTCTCGAAGATGTTCTCCACCTCGCGGCTCGCCAGCAGGTCCTTGACGTTCTGAGTAATGCCGGTCGGAATGCCGCCCCACTTTCTGAAACGCTTCCAGATCTCCACGGAATAGGCTGCCGTCTGTTCTTCCTTCAGAAGCAGATGCATTTCATCCATGTAATACCTGGTGGAACGTCCTTCCTCGCGGTTTTCCGTCACACGTCCCCAGACCTGATCCTGCACGATCAGCATGCCGATCTTCTTTAACTGCTTTCCCAGCTCTTTGATGTCATAGCAGACAAGGCGGTTATTGATATCGACGTTTGTCCGGTGATTGAACAGGTTCAGAGATCCTTTGACATAGATTTCAAGCGCCGTCGCTACATGCCGTGCTTCCTTCTCATCCTGTTTCATCAGTTCATCGTACAGATCCTCCAGAACCGGCATGTTCTCCGGACGGGGATCATTGAAATAAGACTGATAGACCTGATGGACACAGCGGTCGATGACCGTTTTTTCAATCGGCTGCAGTCCTTCCTTGCCGCCGACCACCAGCTCGCAGAGAGACAGGATGAAGTCAGCCTTTAACGCGATCGGGTTATCCTCTTCGGAATAGTTCATATTGATGTCCATCGGGTTAATGTACTGCGTACTCATCGGACTGACCTTGATCACCTGGCCGCCCAGCCTCTCCACCAGCGGGGAATATTCTGCTTCCGGATCAGAAATGATAATGTCGTCATCCGTCACCAGGAATGCATTGGCGATCTCACGCTTGGCGCTGAAGGATTTACCGGAGCCCGGCGTACCGAGGATCAGGCCGTTGGGATTCTTCAGAAGCTTCCGGTCCACCATGATCAGGTTGTTCGACAGCGCATTCAGGCCATAATACAGGGCTTCTCTGCCGCTTTGGAACAGCTCCTGCGTTGTAAACGGCACGAAGATCGCCGTACTGCTGGTCGTCAGACCGCGTTCGATCTCGATCAGATTCTGTGCCAGCGGCAGGCAGCTCATCAGCCCCTGCTCCTGCTGAAAGTCCAGGCGGCGCAGGTTGCAGCTGTGCTTCTGGGCAATACTGGATGCCTGGAAGATGTTATTTTCCAGCTCCTGTTTCGTGCTGCCGGTATTCATGATCAGGAATGTCACCATGAACATGCGCTCATTCTGGCTCTGCAGTTCCTTCAGCAGATCCTTCGCATCGCTGCCGTAGGTCGCCAGGTCACTCGGAATGATATCCATGTCGTAACCGGCGCGGACTGCCTTCTTCTGTTCTTCGATCTTGGAGCGGTCCAGCTCCGTGATCGTATGCTTCACCGTCTTGATCGCCTTGTTCTGGTCAAGGGAAAGGATATGCATCGTCACGATCTGGCTGGATTCCATATCCAGCAGCTCCTTCAGCAGCTGATCGGACAGATCCGACGCCGTGATTGCCAGAAAGCTCATGGCTCCATACAGATCTCCCATCCGGAAATGCCTTCCTCCGGGGAAGGAGAAGGATGACGGCGCGATGAAGTCCTTTGCGGAAAGGCCGGATTCCACCAGCCACTTCCATTCAAAGAAGAACCGGTCCTTATCTCCCATATGGAACATGTCATGCATCAGCTTCAGGCGTTCCTTGCCATTCAGCACCTTTGTCACAACGCCCAGCCTGCGGAAGTTGTTCAGAATATCCGTCTGAATATGGATCAGCCTCGGCTTTGCCTGCTTCATGGATTCCGATTCAATACCGAAGGTCAGGTACTTGGTCTTGGTAAGGCCGTTGTTGCCCTGGGCCAGCTGCGTGCGAAGCATCTTGCTGTATTCCTCACGGACATCATTGAATCCGTCGTTCTTCAGCGGAATCCGGATGCTTTTCTCAAAATCCGCCGCATCGGTGCTCAGATTCATAAACGACAGCTCAAAGTTCACGGAGCTGTCGAAGAAGTTCAGGAAACCGCACCATTCATCAAAGATGGCTGTCTTATCCTCCTGCTGGGCAAGCTGATAATTGATATCCTGAAACTGAATTGTCTTGGAATAATAGTTTGAGCCGGTACGGCAGATGCCGTCCTGGAACATGCGCTGAAACGGGATCGACTGCTGCGCAGTGCGCGGAACGCCATCATCCTTCCGAGCTTTCGCAACGATCGCCTCCACCTTCTTACGGTCTTTTTTGCTGAGAGACTTTGGAAGATTCAGCGCGGCGCTTTCCTTTGGCTTTTCTCTCTTCATGGAGAACAATCTCGTCCACCTCCTTTTCTGCCTCGTACTGACGGATCAGCACTGAGTAATAGTTGTTTGTCACATAGGGTCTTTCCTTGGGCCTTCGGAACTTGGCCTCGAAGAAGTGATCCAGGATCACCTCCAGCGGCATGCCGTCCTTCTCATACATGGCGAGAAAGAAAAACGGCAGCATCACACCGATCATGGTCAGAGCTGCCAGGCTCACATTTCCGCCTCTTTTCACCAGGAAGAACAGCGGTACGCCGACTGCCGCGGCAATGGAAAAGCAGATCAGCTGCCGCTTTGTCAGGTTGAAAAAAACCTTTGATTTGACCTTGCTCAAATCTCTTGGAACAGATATATACGCTGCCATAAAACCTCCTTAATGCGCATTGAATACGGACTTGGCCAGTGTTCCTGTCTTGAACAGCGTGAAGCACAGCAGCACGGTATAGCCCATGACGCCCCAGAGTGCAGTCAGAATGTTGCCGGAGAATGATATGCCCTGGATCAGCACCGCATAGATGCCGACACAGATCATGATGAGAAATCCCTGGAAGCCCAGTGCAAACAATGACCGGAGGTAATTCTGTCCGATCTGGCTCTGTTCACGGTTCCCGAAAGTCGAAAACGGAATCGGTGCGAGACTGGTCATCAGGTAGATCTCGATCATTCGTCCGTATACGATGATGAAAATGATAAGAGACATGATCTTCATGCCGATACCGAGGATCAGGACTTCCATATAGGTCCCGATCAGCGGCCCGATCTCCATTCCTTCCAATGTGGCCTGCATACTGCTGAGGGAAGATCCATCCACAGAAGTGCTGCCACCGATGATCCCTCCGGCAGAGGAGATCACATGCTGAGCGACATCAAATACCGCCATCGTGATATTGAATGTGTTGGTGATCAGCATGACCGCCACGAAGGTCTTGAAGACCCACTTGAAGAAGATCCATGTTTCAAAGTTCGCCAGGTTATTGTGATCAATAATCAGCTGAATCAGCTCATAGCAGGCTATGAATGTCAGAATCAGCCCCGCTATAGGGATGATCACGGATTCTGATACATTCCGTATCATGGCAAACACCCCCGGCGAGAAGTTCACCGGGGATGTGCCGACCTGGGCTGCGACATCCGAAACCTGCTGGTTCACGGAATCAAACATCCCGGAAAGGCTTTCCATGATACCGCTAACGAGCATTTCTTTCAGCCACTCTGTGATTTTCTGAAATATCGTGTCCATTTAGCGGTTTTTCCTCCGTGATCAGCCGAACAGGCCTGTGAGAAGCGGGACGAGCGTAGTACCGATCAGGGCGACACCGCCGCCTGCCATCAGCTGTTTCATGCCCTGGGACTTAGCGCCCGGATTGTCGTTGCCGTAACCTTCCATGAGGTTGATCACGCCCCAGATACCGAGGCCTGCACCGAGTGCGATAACGAGTGTCTGAAGTACGCCTACTGCGCTGTTGAAAAATGCCATATTCTTTTCCGAAACCATCGGGATCTTTATCCTGGGCAGCTGCGCCGGTATCCGGCGTCCCTGGTTTCTTTCCTCCATTCTTTTCTTTGTCTGCAGCTGCCAATGGGTGTTATCTGCCGCGATTTCTTTGATCGGGAGCTCTTGGCCTGTAAAAAGCACTGTCCATTCGTGCCTCCTTCTGACATAAA
>CADABA010000170.1 GCA_902785985.1 uncultured Lachnospiraceae bacterium | reverse complement strand
CTTCGAGTGGGAGCACCTTCCGGGAAAAGACGGCAGGAAGCGTACCGGCGACAAATATATGATCCAGCCGAAAGATTCTTCGATAACCTGGCTGTGCGGTCTCTACCGGATCGAGAACGGCATGCCGGTGTTCGTGGTCCTGACCCGGGAGCCCGGAGAAGAAATCCGGTTCATCCATGACCGGATGCCTCTCATTATGCCGGATAAGCTGGTGAACGAATGGATCCGGCCGGGGGTAAGGCCGGAGGAACTGCTTCCCCATGCGCTGACAGAGATGGTCTTTGAGAAGGTACAGTAACCGGATGATTGAAAAACAACCGGCGCATTCTCGTGTTTTCAACCATGAGCTTCACGGATGAAGCGGAATTTTGAGGAGATGCGGCAGCCGGACAGCCGAAGTCCGGAGTGGAATATAATCGGTGAAAACAGAAAATTCAGGATACTTTTTGGCGGGATGTCGGTCACGACCGACATCCCGCTTTATAATGCGAAATTTTTCTTGTGCACCGAATAGATGTTTGGTATTATAGATTTATAAAGAACAGGTGTTTGCTATGCGTGAGCTCGCAGGGCCGGAGCAAATCCTGGAGAGGGACCGTCAGTCAGGGCGCGTGAGCCGTGAAGCTTGAGTCAGGAAGTTTGAGTCAGGGCGTGTGAGTCGGGAAGTGTGAGTCAGAAAGTTTGAGTCAGGGCGTGTGAGCCGGGAAGTGTGGGTCAGGAGGTGTGAGCCGGAAAGTGTGAGTCAGGGGCTGTGAGTCCGGAACTGCATACCGGAGATCTTATCTGACCGGAAGAAATGAGGAGGAAAGCACCATGAAGACATATAACGCAAGCTGTCCGTGCTGCGGACATAGAAATAACGACCTGTATCTGGATGAGACCGAAGGCTGGATGGAATGTGAAAAGTGCGGTGAGCTGGCACAGGTATCGAAGTACTTAAAGAAGCGCGTGAAGATTCCGGTCTTCCGGAGGGAGACTCTGTTCTCATTTGCAGGAGGGGGTGAGTATATATGACCATGATCGGAGCGATGGCGATGCCGGTGAATTTCCGGTACCGCGATGTTTTCTTAAAGGGCAGACCGCGGCATGAACGTTTTGATTCCTTCCGCCGCAGGCATCCCAGTATGGATGTCGGAAGAAGAGCCAAGATTTTTGCTCCTTTTGATGCACTGAAGGGATTTAATGAGGCGGTGGCTGCCAAAGATATTCTCTACAGGGACAAGGAGGTGCCCGGCGAGGAAGATTCTGCGGAACTGAACCGCCGTCTTGAGATCCTGCACGGACTTACCTTTAACGGACGTATGGCCAGGGCAAATCGTGTATATGTGACGGTTACTTATTATGAGACCTGTAATGATATAAATCATGAGGATTACGGACTTCGGGGACAGTATAAGACGGTCAGCGGCATCTGTCGGAATGTGGATGCGGAAGCAACCAATACGATCCTGATCGGAGAGACGAGGATTTCTCTGGAAGATGTCAAAAAGATCGAGAGTCCCGGAGATCTGTTCAGGGAGAGGTGGAATGAAGACCGGTTCCCGGCAGAAATCGTCAGTTCCCGTCATGCTTATTGAGCCTGGTCAGAAAGCCCTCTTACGCCGTGCGTGAAATCCGCGTGAAATTCCGTGAAATTCCGTGCGTGAAAAAATCACTTTTTTCTGTCCCTCCCTTCCGCTGAATCGTATATAAAATGGAAGCCTGTTTTTGAAGACAGCTGAGGTTTACAGCAAAAAAATAAAAAACGCATAAAAAACATAAAAAAGCAAAAAGAAAAAGCGTATAGTTTGGAGGATTTTCGTCATGAAAAAAGTGTATTTCGTAACAGGTCTTGCAGTATTGGCAGTATCCGCAGCCATGTTTACAGGATGCGGCAGCAAAACGAACACCGGCGCTCCGGCGACAAAGGCACCCGCCGCAACAGCATCCGCGGCTCAGTCTAAGCCGGCTAAGAGCACTGCTTCAAATACCGCTTCGAATACCGCTGCAAAGATTTCTGTCGATGACGCCAAGAAAGCGGCCCTCACAAATGCCGGCGTGCAGGAAAGCGATGTGGTCTATAAAAAAGCAAATCTTGAGACCGAAGACGGCGTTCTGGTATTTGAGATAGAATTCTACGCGGGTGACATGGAATACAGTTATGACATCGACGCTGCTTCCGGTACCGTCCTTAAGGCAGAGTCGGAGACCATGGACGCAGAAGATATTGCGGAGAGGGATGCTCTTACGGGCAAGGCTTCCGGTACGACAGCAGGCACTGCTGCAGAAGGTATAACGGAGGAGCAGGCCCTGGAGATCGCGCTGAACCATGCGGGTGTAGCGCACAGCGATATATCATCTTCCACTGTAAAACAGGATTTTGACGATGACACAGGAGTCACAAAGTACGAAGTGGAGTTCCATGTGGGTTCACAGGAATACAAATATGAAATCGATATCACCACAGGCAACATTCTGGAATCCAGCGTAGAAATCGACGATTGATTCGCTGATCCCGGACGTTTGGGGCGCGTCTTCACCACTTATGTCAGTTGACGAGTTCCGCAAAATCGAATCCTGCAACGTCGACAGCGTTTTCTTCGGCATGAAGTCTGGAGATCTTTTGGATTTGCGGACGGGACACAGATGAAAAAACGAGGCTGCTGTACTGAGTTCATCCACTTGGTGCGGCAGCCATTTTTCAGCGGAAAAAGTCTGTTGTAAGAACAGTGCCGGTACGATAACATAGTGAAAAGATGGAGCGTCAAAGGCATTTGATCTGAGACACCATGGATAACAGTACCGTAAACGGTGTGGCACTCTGTTTACGAGGAGGAGAACCTATGAAGAAGTTTAAAAGCTTAGTACTCATGGCAGTGTTGATTTTATCACTCGCTGCCGCATCATGCGGGCAGTCGGTGAAGGAGACACAGTCCGGGACCACACCCGAAGCGGCGGAGAGTGCCGGAAAGAGTCAGGGAACCGCAGCGGAATCTTCAGAGAGCAGCGGGAAGACGGAAGAGACCGGAACCGATACAGAATTTCCGGCCGGAAATCCCGAAGAAGTAGCCGCCGTGATCCTGCATACCAACGATGTGCATGTGGGACTGCAGGATAATATCGGTTATGACGGACTTGCCCTCTACAAGAAGGAGCTTAAAGCGCAGTATGACAACGTTCTTCTCGTCGATGCCGGCGATGCCATTCAGGGAGCGGCACTCGGGGCCATGTCCAAGGGCCAGGAGATCATTAAGATCATGAACCAGGTGGGATATGACCTTGCGATTCCCGGGAATCATGAATTCGATTTCGGCTTTGACGTCCTGGATGACTGCTCCGAGAAGCTTGACTGCGGATATATCTGTGCCAATTTCTGTACGATCGACGGCGAAACGGTATTTCAGCCGTGGCGGATCCTTGAAGCCGGGGATATAAAGATCGGTTTTGTCGGCACGGTCACGCCGGACACATTTACAAGATCCGTGATCAAGGATGTCGTGAACGAAGTGGGTGAGCCGATGTATGACTTCCTGGCGGATGAGACCGGGGAAAGACTTGCACAGGCCCTGCAGAAGAGTATTGATGAAGTCCGGGAGAATGGCGCGGATTATGTAATCCTGGTCGGGCATCTGGGCAGCGATGCGGCCGATGATTCGGTCTACAGCTCTGATTCAATCGTCGGAAAGCTTGGCGGGCTTGATATGGTGATCGACGCCCACAGTCATGAAGTGTATAACAGGATCGTAATCGATAAGGACGGGAACGAGATCCCCATTTCCCAGACCGGGACAAAGCTGCAGAATATCGGACAGCTGACGATCTATAAAGACGGCCGCCTTGAAGAGAAAATGATTGATACGGTGCCGCAGAGCTCCGGAATTCCCTCAGAACCGGTCACACGCAAAGGCGTGGAGCGGTATGTGGACCCGGATATGAAAGCGTTCATCGACGGCATTATTGCCTCTTATGACGGCATCATGAGCGAGAAGATCGGGGATCTGTCCGTCGATCTTATCAAAATGGATGAAAACGGTAATGACTACAGCCGTGTCGGGGAAAACGGACTGTGCGAACTGGTGGCGGATGCGTTCCGTACGGTCGGGGGGACCCAGGCAGCCATACTGGGTGCCGGATCGGTACGTACAAATCTGATGGCCGGAGAGGTCACCTATAAAGACACCGTGGATATCCTGCCTTACTGCAATGAGATCGTTATGACGGAGGTCAGCGGCCAGATGATTCTTGACGCGCTGGAATTCGGTGTGTCTTTCCTTCCGAATGAGTCAGGCGGTTTTCCGCAGGTCTCCGGGATCACTTACCGCATCAACGAGGAGATCGAGAGCAGTGTCAAAATAAATGAAAAGAAGCAGTTCGTTTCCGTGGACGGGGAATATCGCGTTTCTGACGTGAAGATTGACGGGGAAGATCTGGATCCGGAAGCGATCTATACGCTGGCGATCACGCAGTATCTTTTCACCGGCGGGGACGGATATACAATGTTTGACGGGGCCAATTTATACTCGACAACATCGCTGGCCGACAACGAAGTCGTCATGAAATATATTAAGGAATATCTTAACGGTGTGATTCCGGAAGAATATGCTGAGCCGCAGGGCAGGGTCGTGCAGTAAATAAGAACGGCAGAAGAATTCCTTCAGCTTATTGGATGGTGAGACGCTTGCGAAACTCTGTGCGAAATGGAATTACTTGAATGTTCATGCATATCCCAGGAAGCACAGATTTTCGCAATTCCTGATTTGATGATGCCGGAAAGGAGATTGTTTGTATCCTATAATTCATAAAAGACCGCCGGTCTCCGATTCCTTTGAACGGCTCGATATGCTGTGGGAGCGCTATCCGCAGTACCGGGAAAGGACCGTCTTTTCTTCCATGGAGGAGCTTCTTGCGGAACACGAATCCTGGCAGAAGGATTTCGAGGACGTCAGGGAAGAGTATGAATCCGGACAGTATGACCGGTTCCTCGTCCGATTGTCCTGGGCCGATCTTTCGTACCGGTATGCCACAAAGCAGCTGATCGAGGGATCGCCGTCGCTGCCTGTGAATCCGTATGTCGAAGCGTTCATGGAGCAGTTCCGGGACATTGATACGGATCACAAGGCGTGTTTCCTGTTCCCGGAGAGCTTTATTTCACAGTTCTTTGTGATCACGGACGTGTGCAGGCGGGCGGAAACATTTCATCCCATACGGAATCTGTTTCCGGACGAGGAAAAAACACATTACCTGGCGGTTTTTGATAAAGAGAACATGGATGACGTCCTGCTTCTCTATCATCTGCTCTATACAAATACGACAGAGGATCTCTATGGGGGATATTCTCTTTACGATTATTCTCTTCCATGGTATCAGAACCATCTGTGGGAAGACGGGATCGTCCTGCGGTCA
>CADABA010000169.1 GCA_902785985.1 uncultured Lachnospiraceae bacterium | reverse complement strand
CTCTGCAGATTTGAGTATTCCCGTGAACTCTTTCACGCCGTCCACAGGCTTATATGTATGGACCTCTACCTCCCTGCCGGCAGCGAACAGAAAATCTCTGGGGCGCTTTAAGGGTCTGCCGAGTCCCGGTGAACTCACAATAAGTGTATACGGATCGGAAATGAAATTCCCCTCATCCAGCAGCGGATCCAGCGCCCTGCTGCACGCTTCACACTCGTCGATCCCGACTCCTCCCTCCTTGTCGATGTACATGAGGAGATTGTATTCCCCACCGGTCTTTGCATATTCCGCGTCAACAGGGATGAGCCCCTGTTCGCTGCACACCTTTAAAAGGAGCTCCCACGCTTTCTCTTCAATCGTTTCTTTTCTGCTCACTTTCCTCCTCCCAAAACAACGTTCTGTATATAGGCTGAATGTCTCGGATAACGATTTGCAGCACGCATGCCTGACAGGCATTCGCTGACAAAACAGTCTCCTTTCGCTCCCTCCGGAGCCTTCCGCAGCCTGTGCCGGCAAAAGTTAAGAGCGGGCTTAGCGCCCGCTCTCAAAGTCCACAGTATCTATCATCGAAGTTACTATAACACCGCTATTTCAAAAATGCAAGCCTTTATCGGCTCTTCAGACTTTTTCTTTCGTCTTTTTTCTGTCTTTTCTTCTGTCTTTTCTTCAGCTGTCTTCCGCTTTTTCAGGCCTTCCCTTATCGGCTCTTTGTCCCTTTGCCTCCGCGTTTTGCAAGCCGAAGCCGGTTCAGCGAGAGCTTTTTGCCCATATAATCGACAGAGAAATCCCGGCTGTTCTCGAGAAGGTACGCCGCGCTCACCTCATCACCGTCAGAAAGCTTAATGCCGCGTACACCCACGGCACTCCTCTTATATCCGGCGACTTCCGACATGCTGAAGCGGATCGAAAAGCCTCCCTTCGTGAGAAGTACGATGAACTCATAGACATCCGAAGGAGCAGCCAGAAGGACCCGGTCGCCCGGAGCAAGCTTCGTCGCCATGATCGAACGGCTCGTGCTCACAAATTCCGCTCCGCTCGTAAGCTTTACATTTCCCATGGCTGTCGCGAAAAAGATTGTCGATGCGCTCACCTGGGCCAGCGGGCAGACCCACACGATATCTTCCGTGCGGTTGCTGAAATTACTCATGTTATCGACCGGAGTTCCCTTATCACGCATCTTCCTTGCAGGAATATCCAGGACCTTGATGGTATGCATCTTACCCGTATCCGTAAAAATACAGATCTTATCCGTGTTCATCACCGGGAACGCATATCGGTTGTCCGCGTGGACCGCATCATGATTCTTGTCATAGGTGCTCCGGTCTATGATCTTCGCATAGCCGAACCTGTCCATCACGAAGACGACCTCTTCCTCCGTAATCTTCTTCTCCTCGATCACGATCTCCCCGGCATTTTCAATCGTTGTCTTCCGCGGGGAACCGTACTCTTTCCGGATCGACTTAAGCTCGGAAATAATAACCTCTGACATCGCGCCATAATCGCTGAGAAGCTTTCTGTACTTCTCTATGCGGGCAAGGGTCTCGTCGTGCTGCGCAATGAGCGCCTCGAGTTCGAGTCCGATCAGCCGGACAAGACGCATATCGAGAATTGCCTGCGCCTGCTTCTCCGTGAAGCGGAGCTGAGAAGCCATTTTCTCGCTCTTCTTTGTCCTGAATCGGATCCCCTCCGTAATTCCGCCCGTCAGACACAGCTTCGCCATCTGCTGGTCTCTGGATCCCCGGAGGATCTCGATGATCAGATCAATCACATCGACGGCCTTAATGAGACCTTCCTCGATCTCCTTCTTCAGCAGATCCTTTTCCAGGAGGCTCCGGCACTTTCTGTTGGCGAGCTCAAAGCGAAATTCCGTGAACGCTTCGAAAATTCTCCGAAGAGACATTGTCTCGGGGCGGCCGTCAGAGACGACCAGCATATTCACGCCGAACGTATCCTCCAGTTTGGTCTTCTTATATAGAATATTTCTTATATTTTCCGCATCCGCCCCCTTCTTCAGTTCAATGACGATGCGTATTCCCTCCTTGGAGGACTGATTCGAGATGTCCGCGATATCCGTGATCACCCGGTTCTCCGCAAGGCCGGCGACATCATTCAGGAACTTGCCGATCCCGCTCCCGATCATGGTATAGGGAATCTCCGTGACGACGATCTGCTGCCGGCCTCCCTTGACCTTCTCGATGGACACGCGCCCTCTCACTCTGAGCTTTCCCATTCCGGTCCGGTAGATCTCCGGAAGGTCATCCTTGTTCACGATAATGCCTCCGGTCGGAAAATCCGGTCCGACAAGCTTTCCGAGAAGCTCCTCATCCGTGATGTCATTGTTTTCTATGTAGGCGACCGCCGCGTCGATGACCTCTCCCAGATTGTGGGGCGGAATGGACGTCGCCATGCCGACCGCAATGCCTTCAGACCCGTTCACGAGGATATTCGGGATCCTGACCGGAAGGACCTGCGGTTCCTTCTCCGTCTCATCAAAATTCGGGCCGAAATCCACGACGTCCTTGTCGAGGTCAGCAAGAAAGACCTCCTGCGTGATCTTCATGAGCCGTGCTTCCGTATATCGCATCGCGGCTGCGCCGTCTCCCTCGATCGACCCGAAATTTCCGTGTCCGTCCACGAGGGCCTGCCCTTTCTTGAAGGTCTGCGCCATGACGACCAGGGAATCATAAATCGAGCTGTCCCCGTGCGGATGATACTTACCCATGGTGTCGCCGACGATACGGGCAGATTTTCTGTAGGGCCTGTCATAGCGCGTGCCGAGCTCATACATATCGTAGAGAACGCGGCGCTGTACAGGTTTCAGTCCGTCCCGGACATCCGGGAGCGCACGGGCCACGATGACCGACATCGCGTAATCTATGTAGTTTTTCTCCATGATTTCCGAATAATCCGTCCGGACTATTCTTTCATCTGTCTGATTCATATTCTGCCTTTCTTAATGCCGAAGGATCCGCTCATGCGGATCAGTTTCAAATGTCGAGCTCCGCTTCCCGCGCATGCTTATAGATGAATTCCCGCCTGGGCGGAACATCCGTCCCCATGAGCACGCCCGTAACGTCCGAGGAAAGCCTCGGATCACCGATCTCGATCCTTCGGAGCATGCGTGTCTCCGGATTGAGCGTCGTCTCCCAGAGCTGATCCGGGTCCATCTCTCCAAGTCCCTTGTATCGCTGAAGAGTGAATTTCAAGTCCGGGTGATTTTTTCTGTATCTTTCAAGCGCCTTGTCATCGTAGAGATACTCTCCCTGTCCTTTTGAAGGGACGACCTTATAGAGAGGAGGCATCGCGATATAGATATGTCCCTCCCGGATCAGATCCGGCATATACCGGTAGAAGAGCGTCAGCAGGAGCGTCCCGATATGCGCCCCATCGACATCGGCATCCGCCATGATGATGATCTTGTTGTACCGCAGCTTTGCGATATCAAAATTATTGCCGTATCCTTCCGAGAAACCGCACCCGAATGCATTGATCATCGTCTTGATCTCGGCATTTGCAAGGACCTTGTCTATGCTGGCTTTCTCCACATTCAGGATCTTTCCGCGAATCGGAAGGATCGCCTGATAGTTCCGGTCCCGCGCTGTCTTCGCAGAACCGCCCGCGGAATCTCCCTCCACGATAAAGATCTCGCACTTCTTCGCATCCCTGCTGATGCAGTTGGCCAGCTTTCCGTTCGAATCAAAAGAATACTTCTGTTTTGTCAGAAGGTTCGTCTTTGTCTTTTCTTCGGTCTTTCTTATTTTCGCGGATCTCTCCGCACAGGAGAGGACTGCCTTCAGCATATCCAGATTCCGGTCAAAGAAATGCGGCGCTTCCTCGGATACGATTTTCGCCACAACGCGGGCAGCGTCCGGATTATCGAGCTTTGTCTTGGTCTGTCCCTCAAAGCGGGGAGCCGGATGCTTGACCGAGATCACCGCTGTCATCCCGTTCCGGATATCCGCGCCGGTGAAATTCTGATCCTTCTCTTTCAGGATTCCGAGCTCCCTCGCATAGACGTTCATGACCTGCGTAAAAGCCGTCTTGAATCCGGTCAGATGCGTTCCGCCGTCCGCGTTAAAGATATTGTTGCAGTATCCGAGGACATTTTCATGGAACTCGTTGACATACTGGAGAGCCGCCTCAACTTTTATATTCTCATCGCTGCCCTCGAAGTAGATCACATCTGTGACCGCCTCCGCAGCCTTGTTCATTTCCCTGACGTATCCCCGGATCCCGTCAGGCTCATGATAGACGACCGGCTCCGCCTGGTCCTCTCGCTTGTCCGTAAAGCAGATCGTAAGCCCCGGATTAAGGTAGGCTGTCTCATGAAGACGGGACTTCACCTCCGTCGAGGAAAACCGCGTCACTTCAAAGATTTCCGGATCCGGAAGGAAATTGACCGTCGTCCCGGTCTCTTTTGTCCTTCCCATGATCGGAAGCAGTCCGCCTACGAGTTCAATATCCGGTTTTCCGCGGACATAGCGGTCATGATGGATCGCACCGTCCCTTTTTACTTTCACATCCAGATAGGCCGAAAGCGCATTCACGACGGAAGATCCGACACCGTGCAGACCGCCGGAAGTCTTATAGACCGTATTGTCAAATTTTCCGCCGGCGTGCAGGGTCGTATAGACCAGGCGCTCCGCAGGCACCCCTTTCTCATGCATACCGACCGGAATGCCCCGCCCGTTATCCGTGACCGTACAGGAACCATCCTTCTCCAGACAGACATCTATATGATCGCAGCATCCCGCAAGATGCTCATCCACCGCATTGTCTACGATCTCATAGATCAGATGATTGAGTCCTTTGCGGGAAGTACTGCCTATATACATACCGGGTCTCATTCTTACAGCCTCAAGGCCTTCGAGCACCTGGATACTTTTCTCATCATATCTCTCGGCTTTCGCCATGGATAAACCTCCTTGTAAACACTCAGCTGCACCTGTGCTCCGCCGGAGCACAGGTGACGCATGCGCAGGCACGCGAGGATGCCGCCGCAACATTTTGCCGATTTACGGCTTCTTAAGGGCATCCGGCTCCCCTGATCTTACTTTATTCGCCGTCGCATTATAACACAGAGAGTTCACTTCTGAAAAGCCCATCTCGCTTTTTTTCGACCAAATGTTCTGTTTTGTTCCTGCAAAAGCGCCGTTCAAGTCTCGCTCACGAGACTTTGCGCGCGTATCTCACGATTAAAATCACGAGTATTGCGCGATGAAGATTCAAGAACGCCTCAGCGTTCTTGCCGCGCCGCGCATGGTGCGAAGCACCTTCCTATTTGCGCGGCTGCGATCCGCCGTGCCTGTTATGAAGTGACCTTTGTCAAGAGGTAAATTGAGCACTCAACAAACTTTTCCTGACTGTCACATTTGTGTGATCTGTCAG
>CADABA010000168.1 GCA_902785985.1 uncultured Lachnospiraceae bacterium | reverse complement strand
CACAGGAACCACTCCGCAAACCCATAAATCTGCCGGTAAAAATGATTTCTGCCGGCTGACTCATGTTTGAAAACACGAGAATGCGCCGGCTATTTTTCATTTGCGGAATAAATCAAGAGGGGATTTATTCCGTGATTGTATAAAGCGCCGCCTCATCGATCTCACGGTTCGTTCCGACGACGACATCTTCTCCGCGGCTGTTGACAAAATGCATGGCGTTCGCACAGCCTGTATTCCTGTCAATGAACTCCGTTTTATAATCACCGGCTTCTGCGTCCCAAGTAATCGCGACCGTGTTCCTGGTTCCCCTGCGCCAGCCGACGATCCAGGTCGGTTTCCCGAGAATGGTATCCGCCCATGTCGCGTGGACCATCTCTGTCTCCTTTTCGGGAGCGCTGTACTTCCACTGCGGCACATAATTGCCGAACTCATCCAGATGGAAGATGGAGAAGGCATTGCCGTGGAACGGAGTGATCATGCCAAGCTCGAGTTTTCCATCTCTGTCGAAGTCGATGAGGACAGAATCGCTGGACGGGATATTGCTCACGCATGTAACTTCCCACTCTGCTCCCCTGACTGCAGGCGGATCAAATATAAATGTGCCCTGCTCACAGGCCACAAGTCCCGCTGTGTAGCCGCCGCGCTCGATCGTGCAGTATCCGTGATTCCTGAGCATGCCGCCCCTGATCAGAGTCAGGGAGAGCTGATTATCCTCGTTATAAGAGGAAAGGTCTTTCGGAAGCTCCGCACCGAAGCAGGCACCCGGGAAACGCCAGTCTCCCGTATACTCATGGCCGGTCTTGAGACAGCATACGATAAGATAATTCCTGCCGGCTCTGTGCAGGATGCCGAATCGGTGGACGAACGGCGTGTTACAGAGAGTGCGTACTTCCCAGTTTCCTTTTTCTCCAGGGGTGACAATTACGATCCTGGCATTCAGGGCGTCATCCGGCGAGTAGAATTCATGTATAGCGAGGAATTGGCCGTTTGTTCCGGGGACCTGGGCCATGGTCATGACACCGCCGGGCTCTGTCCAGACTGTGTCCAGATTTTCGCCATCCTCAGAGAAGAGGTAGCAGGGATTCTGCTGTTCCGCAGAGACAAGGAAGCATTTTCTGTCGTTATATGTAAGCGGTGCGATCGCGTAGCACTTTTCAAGATTGGCAATGACTTTTTTTGAGACGTTCATAAAAGTAAAAGGCTTCTCCTTCCTCCGGTATTTTCCGCACGTCATAGATTATACCACAAAAGAAACAAATCCCTGCTATGCTATACTGCATTTCTTTTCCTGATATATCTCCCAAATTGTCCAAAGCCTGTCCGGATCGCCGCAGACCGAAAGAAAGGCGGGGCCTGGCAGGATCAACCGATGAAGATTTTACTAAAAATTTTTGGTGAAAAAAGTGTAAAAAAATATTGGCCCCTTCCCGAGGGTCTCTCGTACATATAGGTGTTAGGACAAAAGAAAAGCCCGGAGGAAAATAAAAACAAAAGAAAAATGATAAAAGAGATAAGAGAGGAAAAAACCATGGAAATGAAAAAAAGAAGCATCGCAGGCTGCATCATCCTTACATTTGTTACATTCGGCATCTATGGGATCTACTGGTTCGTAAAGCTCACAAATGAGACCAACCGTCTGGCTCCGGAAGAGGCGACGATGAGCGGCGGACTTGCATTTCTTGTAACACTCTGCACACTTGGCATCTACGGTCTGTACTGGGGATACAAGCTTGGTAAGAAAATGGATATCATCTCCGGAAAAGAAAGCAACTCCGGGATCATTTACCTGCTGCTTACCCTCCTTGGCTTAGGCATTATCGCCGAGGCGCTTGCACAGAACGAGCTGAACGGCAGGATCGAGAGACAGGAGAACGGCTTCGTAGCTGCGGCATGATCTTAAATAACACACGTAAATATGTTCCCCGATCTGCTCAAAGAGCAGACCGGGGAGTTTCTATTTAGAGAGGGCATGCAAAAATGACCGTCGGCAAGTGCCTGTGATCCACTTATCTTCTCTCCTTCTTTCTCTTGTACTCCAGGATCTTGTTCAGCTCGTTATCCGGATTATCGTTTACATAACACAGGATCTCTTCGTATATCATTTCTTCCGTCACTTCAGGCAGCCCGCTTATATATGCCTGCCCTTCGGCATCACCTGTGTATGAGTCCGAATTCGCTATACCGAGCTTCTCCATGATGGCGATCAGTTTCTCTCCTGTCTCCACATCGAGCACCTTCCGGTCCAGGAGCAGTTTTGTAAAGTCGCAGGCATTCAGCGGCTTGTCCGGTTTGGTGTACGGTGCACATTCATAGTCGATAACCGTCTCCACGTAGTCCACATATGTTCTTGGCAGTTGATTCTCAAGATGGTGAGGCTTGGTTTTTACATGTATTTCCTGAGCTTCTTTCTGATCGAGGAACAGGTACATGATCATCTTGTCCATGTCATGGATCCTCGCCCTGCGAAGCATCTCATCACGCAGTGCAGGCTCTTTGATCAGTTTTCGCACGCAGTACTCAAACGCTTTTCTATGTCGGTATGTGTAAATGCACCACTGCATATTTTTCATTTCTTTCACCATCCTTTGTCATGGCCGGTATTTCACCGATAATCACGAGCCATCAAGAGCTTCGTCTTCTTTATGAAATGAACAGAGATCATCGCCTTTCAGGACGATGGTCTCTCAAGATATTTATCTCTCATTTTCTGTATATCTGATTCCGTGAGCCTGAGTCCTTCTGCAAGGAACGTTTTGAAGTCTCCGTACAGTTCTTCTACTCCGGCATATGCGGCCTCGAGATATTCGCTTCTGGCTTCGAACATATTTCTGAGCGCCTGTTCGGTCTTTTCATCACCGCCCCCGATCATGTTGAAGAACATATTTACCATCTTGTCGACATCAGATGTTATTATGTATTTGAGGTTGACAGTCTTATCTTCCGGACAGGAAGTTATCCATCATGCTGCTTAAGCAGTCGGAATGATGCGGCAAACGGTCTGACCTCTCAAACTCAGCACCTTATTGAATATCATACTATGATTCTCTTTCTTCGTCGTTAATTATCTTACCGATTTCACTAACTACGTCTACTACTTCTTCAAAGGTCAACTTTGAGGCATAAAAGTTTTCTTCTACATAGTTCGTCCAAAGCTTTTGAAGTGCTTTCTCTTCTCGAATATCCTGAATAATCTCTTTCCATTCGAAGAGCAATTCCAGTGATCCGCGTTTTCTTGCCGTGTGTTCGACGGCATCCTTCAGGATTGATACACGGATCTGCTCTTTCCGTACATGAAACAGTGCATACAAATCATAAAAGTCCCTTGCCCTGGTAGTGCCAATATTCCGGCGAATAACGGTCTCATACTTTTCCGCAAGGATAGTTTCTAAGGTATATGCCATCACCGGAATAGATCGTTCTTCAAACAGAAGCGGATAGTCATATCTCACAGCTGCCGGTGTAATCTCATCCCCTGTCGTTATATCTATCTTCATTGGATTTTTAATCTTACCGTATTCTGCATCCATATAAACTCGAAAATTGTTGTAATCATCATCCTCACGAATTGGCTCAATCCTCTTATAGGTAAAATGAATCCCATCCTCTGCGTCAATTGAGAGAACCTCTTTCACGATTCGTTCAATCTTATCTTCTGCCATATCAATACCCCGGACCGTTGTATCCATGTCCATCGTCGTTCGTTCCGAAATTCCAATCATTGAGGATATCAGAAGCCCGCCTTTCAAGATAAAGTTATTCTTGTAGGAAGATGCAGCAAGCCTGTCCAGAATTCTCTCAAAGAGAAACATCTGCAGAACTTCCTGGGATCGAACATTCTTATCCTTCGCTATATTCCGAATCGCTCCTTTGAGCTGTTCTGCTGTTTTCATACGAGTACCTCCGAATATATCCGGATTTTATCTTCAATTCCAAACTGTTTTCCATATTTCAACAATTTTCTCATATCCGGATGATTACTGAAGTATATTTTGATTGCTCCGCTAAAAAGCTGCATATCTATATCATTCCGGGCTCGAATCAGATCACAAATACAGCGCTCTTTATCATAAAGCCGGACTTGATTTCCCATAGTTGTCGGCGTATTCGTGATACCAATATCAAAAAGATCTTTTTTAACATAATGAACCCGAAGATCCGGATAATCTTTACGGATACGTGAAATATTCGTTCCGGACGGGACCGTCACATCAAAATGGTGCGGAACACGATCCGACATTCCCCAAAGGTAAAGTGCTGTACCATAAGAGAACAATAGGACATGGCTGCGCTTCTGAAGAATTGCATATTCATCCGGCAGCGAATCAGGCAGTGCATAATGACCATGGGCGGTACGAATCAGAAGGAGTTTATCTACATATGTTTTCAAATATGCGCGACTGATTCCAGCCTCTTCAATCTGCCTGGTAGTAAAACTGCCATCATTCTCTTCTGCTATATTTTGAATCCTTTTCCAGACATCTGACATGAATCATCTCCTCCTTTTACATTCGTGCTTACATTTTATATATTATAAGTACGTTTGTAAAGTTTTTCTTTTTGCAGGGCTGACGCATGAAATGTGAACATGATCCCGGTTCCCTTCTATTTGTGAATGTCACATGAATAAGAAGACCGGGGCTCTTTACAAGCACCCGGTACAAATGGACATATACGTTGAAAGCGAATCAACATCGCTTTTCTACGCGCACGAAACAGAGAGTAAGATTCTCGGAGATTGAATCTCCGAGAATCTTTGCTTAAATTTCTTGAACTGAAGGTTATACCTGCTGCTTTCCATCCTTGGCTTAGGCATTATCGCCGAGGCGCTTGCACAGAACGAGCTGAACAGCAGGATCGAGAGACAGGAGAACGGCTTCGTAGCTGCAGCATAATCTTAAGTAACAGTTAATTAAGTAACCGTTAAAAACTTTATTCCGCCGGATCTTTTGAGCGGATGAAGTGCAATGAAATACAAAATCTCTGAATGAAACACAAAATCTATATAAGAGGCACCGCTAAGGCGCGCCGGAGGATCCGGCAGCCGGGCGGTGCCTTTTTGCGACAGCCTGCTGAAACGCCGGGTTCATACGCTTTCCATTACGAACCGGCAGAATGCGCTTTTTTCGGGACCTGCCGACTTTACAGCCATGGGCTTTACAGGCATATGCTTTCCAGATCATCCGGGATCCAGAGAGCCCCTTGGTAATATTTTGATCCTTCGTCGAAATACATTTCTTTTCTGTTTGCCAGATTCATTTCTTCTGTATGATACAGAAGCAGGTTCTTCACACCGAGCCGCTCTGCGTGCTCACAGGCATCCTTCACCGTGGAATGATGCTTTTCGTAAGGCTTAAAAATATCCGCCTGTGCGTGCAGGCAGAATGCCTCATGCAGCATCCATTCGCTCCCGACAGCATATTTTTCTACA
>CADABA010000167.1 GCA_902785985.1 uncultured Lachnospiraceae bacterium | reverse complement strand
GTTATTTTGTCACGACGGTCAGCGAGAATTCTCTCGCAGTGGTCCAGGATTACATCCGGAACCAATAAACTTGTTTTGGCATTCACCCACAACCATTCGTTGCAGCAACTCCTATGGATGTGGTACTCTGCTGCTTCGCTTCATAGAAGGAAAGTTCATATCACATTTAACATATACCATTTATTTAGTAAGGAGGAATCCACATGAAACTGGGTATCATCGGCACCGGTAAGATCGTCCATGAAGCTCTTTTCGCGATGGAAGAGATCGCAGAGATCGAACGCACAGCCATTTTTGCAAGACCGCACAGCCGGGAAAAAGCCCTGGGCCTGGCTTCAAAGTACGGAATCGCCGAGGTCTATACGGACTACGAAGAGCTCCTTTTAAAGAGCGGTGTCGACTGCGTCTATATCGGGCTCGTGAACAGCGCACACTACAGCTATGCAAAGCAGGCTCTTCTGGCGGGCGTGCATGTCATTCTCGAGAAGCCTTTTGTGTCGTTGGTCTCCGAGGCGGAGGAGCTTGCACAGATCGCCCGGGAAAAAGGAGTCTTCTGCCTTGAGGCGATCACGACGCTCCACAGCGATATCTTTGAAAAAATGAAGGACATCCTTCCGAAGCTCGGCAGAATGCGGATGGCACAGTGCAATTATTCCCAGTATTCGAGTCGATATAAGAAGTATCTGGCAGGAGAGGTCGAGCCGGCATTTAATCCGGAGCTCTCCGGCGGAGCCCTCTATGATATCAACCTGTACAACACGTACCTTACAGTCGGCCTTCTCGGAGAGCCGAAGGACGCGCATTACTTCCCGAATCTGGGCTTTAACGGCGTGGACACATCCGGTACGGCGGTCTACTCCTATGACGGAGTGACGGCTGTCTGCACAGGCGCGAAGGATTCCGACAGTCCTTCATTCTGTATCTTCCAGGGAGAGGACGGCTGGATGCGCCTGATCGGGAAGCCGAACGTAATCGAGGGCGTGGATTATGAGTATGCGGACGATGATAAGCCGCCGGTCCCGAATGCGGCGGGAGGCATGAGCCGGGCTATGGTTACCGGGAAGTATGTTTCCGAGGGGATCCGCCATCGCATGACACAGGAATTCGTTGATTTTGCGCGGATCATCGATGAGAAGGATTCTGCGAGTGCGGAGTATTATCTTCAGAAATCGCTCGAGGTTATGCGGACGCTGGAGTGAATTTCAAGAACGCCTCGGCGTTCTTGCCGCGCCGCGCAGGGTGCGAGGCACCTTCTTATTTGCGCGGCTGCGATCCGCCGTGCCTAAGCATGCGTAACAATGCTCCAGTGGAGCATTGTATAGCTGCAGGGCGCATTGGTCATAATAAGATTGGCCGCTGGCGAAACAATGTACGAGATGGGAACTGCATGAACAATTCAAACAATCTGCACAAGCCTTAGAACTTCTTCATGAGTACAAGGTGCGAAATGAGCAAAAAACACGTTGTTTGAGCGAAGCGAGTTTGTGTTTTTTGTGAATGCTTTTTCGCAGCTTGTACGAATGTTAGAAGTTCTTGGCGCGGAAGCCGTTTGAATGTTCATGCATTCCCATGAGCACAGCGTTTCGCCCCATACACCTGCCCACGAGTACAGCGTTTCGCACCCTAACCTACCCAAAACTAACCTGCAAAACAATACGAGAAAACGAAAGGCTGCAGCGGGAAGCCCGGTCCCTACGGACCGGAAGCTTCCTCCGCTGCAGCCTTTGTCTGAATAAAAGGAGGACATGTTATAGACAGTTCATGCTTCGGGATCAGAGCACGACGCCGTCTTTAAATATGGAGATCTCGCGATTTCCATGCTTTTCAGCCAATGTACGCTCGCCGCTTGCAACGGAGAGAACGTAGTCAAGGAGGCGATCGCCCGCGCTGTCAAGGGATTCCCCTTCAGCACAGGTGCCTGCGTTGAAATCAATCCAGCTCTTCTTCTTGTTTGCAAGAGCGCTGTTGGTCGCAATCTTGACGGTCGGTGCGGGAGCTCCGAACGGAGTGCCGCGGCCTGTCGTGAAGAGGATCATGTGTGCGCCGGCAGCCGTGAGGTCTGTCGCGCTGACAAGGTCGTTGCCGGGGCCGGAGAGAAGGTTGAGACCCTTCTTTGTGACCGGCTCAGCATAGCGAAGGACGTCGACGATCTGGGCAGATCCGCCCTTCTGTACGCATCCGCAGGACTTGTCTTCGAGTGTTGTGATACCGCCTGCCTTGTTGCCCGGGCTCGGGTTTTCGTAGACGACCTGGCCGTGATCGACGAAGTATTTCTTGAAGTCGTTGACCATGCTGACAGCCTTCTCGAAGACCTGCTCATCCGCGCATCTGGAGAAGAGGATATTCTCTGCGCCGAACATTTCCGGTACTTCTGTGAGGATCGTCGTTCCGCCGAGGGCGATGAGACGGTCGGAGAAACGTCCGACAGTCGGATTTGCCGTGATGCCGGAAAGTCCGTCGGAACCGCCGCACTTCATGCCGACGACAAGCATTTCTGCCGGAAGCGGCTGTCTCTTGAACTGAGAAGCATATTCCGCAAGTTCCTTCAGGAGCTTTGTGCCTTCCTCAATCTCATCTTCATAATCCTGGCATACAAGGAATTTAACGCGCTTCTCGTCATATTCCCCGAGGATGCCCTTGAAGATATCCTGTGTCAGGTTCTCGCAGCCGAGTGCCAGACACAGAACGCCGCCGGCGTTCGGATGGCGGACCAGAGCTGCCAGAAGTTTTCCGGTCTGCGCAAGGTCATCGCCGAGCTGGCTGCATCCGAAAGGATGCGACCAGCTGTAAAGTCCGTCGATCGAACCTGTGACGAGGTCCTGATTCGCGTCGACGAGCTGCTTTGCAATACCGTTCACGCAGCCGACGATCGGAACGATCCAGAGCTCGTTGCGGATGGCTGCTCTGCCGTCCTCTCTGAGGTAGCCGTTGAAGGTCCTGGGAGCGGGATTCGGCAGGTCATAGACCTTGTGGTCGTAAACGTATTCACCGCCTTCAGAAAGGCCGGTGTGGACGTTGTGGGTGTGGACCCACTCGCCTTTTTTGATATCGCGTGTCGCGACAGCGATCGGATTGCCGTACTTGATGATCGGCTCATCTTTTGCGATATCGTAGAGGGCGATCTTGTGTCCTCTCATAATGTCCTCAGTGGCGGTCACTGTGACGTCGTCATGTGTCACGGTCTCGCCGCAGGCGAGGGCGCTGAGAGCGACAGCGACATTATCGGAAGGATGAATTTTAATCGTCTTCATATGCATTTACCTGTTCTTCAAAGGACGCTCTTATAAGCGGCGAGAGCACCTTCCTTGCGGATGAGCTCGAGGTCAGCTGTTACAGCTTCGGTGAGACCTTCGACCTTTGTCAGATCCTGTCCCCACATCTCCTCGTTGCTGAGGACTGCCGGAACGATCGTAGCTGCGTCATCATCCTTGTGTGCATAGTAGAAGTCAAGGACCCATGCGTCATCCGATACAGCGTACTCATTGCCTGCCGGACGGCGGTTGATCAGGGCGTTGTCCTCGCGGCGGACGACATCATCCGAATAGAATGCGATGTAAGCAGCAAGGCTCATCGTGAGGGCAGCCGGGAGCTTTCCGAACTTCTCAATGTACTCCAGGAAGGACGGCATGTTGCGTGCGCGCCACTTGGATGTGGAGTTCAGAGAGATGGACATCAGCTGATGATCTACGAACGGGTTGTTGAAACGGTCTGTAACTGCAGCTGCAAATGCTTCGCAGTCAGCCTTGTCGAGCGGCAGGACCGGGATGACTTCGTCGAAGAGCATCTTGTTCATGAATCCGCGGATCGTGTCGTCGTGCATGCAGTCACGAACGATATCCTGACCTGCGAGATAAGCGCCGAGAACAAAGCCGGTGTGTGCGCCGTTCAGGATGCGGACTTTGCGCTTCTTGTACGGAACAACATCCGGTACGACATGGACGTTGAGGCCGGCTTTCTTGAACGGAAGCTTCTCCTCGAGCCATTCCGGACCTTCGATGTACCATACGCCGAAGACTTCGCCGACATCGAGAAGCGGATCGGTGTAGCCGTGCTCCTGCTCGAGAGCAGCGACTTCCTGTGCGTCACGGATACGTCCGGGAACGATTCTGTCGACGAGCGTGGAGCAGAAGAGGTTCTCATTTTCGATCCATGCTGCGAAATCATCGCCGAGCTTCCAGTCTGCGATATGCTTCTCTACGCACTTCTTGAGTTCCTTGCCGTTCGCGTCGATCAGCTCGCAGGAGAGGATGACGACACCCTTCTTGCCGGCTTTGAAGCGCTCGTAAAGGAGGACAGTCAGCTTGGCCGGGAAGGAGTTCGGAGGAACCTGATCGAAGGTCGACTCGGGATCGTAGACGATACCGGCTTCGGTCGTGTTGCTTGCGATGTACTCGAGGTCATCGCTCTTTGCGATCTCTTTGATCTTCTCCCAGTCGGAAGCGACATACGGGTTGTAGCATGCATCACATACGGAGATGACGCGCTTTCTGTTGATCTTCTCGCCGTTCTCTGAGCCGCGGAGATACAGTGTGTAGAGGCCTTCCTGCTCATTGATCAGGTCTGCAAGGCCCGGAGCGATCGGCTGTACAAGGGCGACCTTGCCGTTCCATCCGACAAGTTCATTGGACATATCGAACCAGTAATCTACGAATGCGCGGAGGAAGTTGCCTTCGCCGAACTGCAGCACTTTGACCGGTGCATTCTCAAGAATATATCCGTCGTAGCCTGACTCTTTAAGAACTTTGTAATTTAATTTATCCATTTTTCTTCTCTTTCCGCAGCTTTTTATGCTGCCTGTCCAAAACTTATAAGAAACAGTTGCAAGTAACTTTTATTTAGTCCGCAGGGGCGATCCGGACCGGACGCTCCTGCGGAACGTAAATTCTTTCTTTTTCGTATCCCGGAAAGGTCTTTTAAGGAAAATGAAGACCCTTCGCCACAGAGATCAGCTTTCAGATCAGATGCCGAAATATCTTGCGGCGTTCGTGTAGCTGATGCCTTCGACGATCTTCTTCAGGGAAGCTTCGTCGTTCGGATACTCGCCGTCCTCGACCCACTGGCCGATCAGGTTGCAGGCGATCCGGCGATAGTAATCATGTCTCGTGTAGGACAGGAAGGAGCGGGAGTCTGTCAGCATGCCGACGAAATTCCCGAGGAGTCCGAGGCGGCCCAGGGACTTCATCTGTGCTTCCATGCCGTCTCTCGTGTCAAGGAACCACCATGCTGCGCCGAGCTGCATCTTGCCCGGTACCTCATCGGACTGGAAGCATCCGAGGATCGTTGTGATCGGATCGAAATCAGCCTGGTTCAGGGAGAAGACGATCGTCTTCGGAAGGTCGTTCGTCATTTCGAGCTCTGAGAAGAACTGGCCGAGTTCATCCGTGCAGTTCGTCTTCGCGATCGTGTCGAAGCCTGTGTCGGGGCCTTCGATTCCGAACATTCTCGCATTGACGTTTCTCGTGCAGGAGTAATGGATCTCCATGACGATGTTTTCCTTATGATACTTCTTTGCAAGGGAGAGGAGGATGGTCGTCATATACTTGTCAGCCTCTTCCTTCGTCAGCTTCTCGCCGTTCATGGCTTTCACAAATGCAGCGTCAGCTTCCTCGATCGCGCACGGTGCGAACGGGACATAGTCAAGACCGTGGTCGGATGCGCGGCAGCCATGTGCCTTGAAGAAGTCGATGCGGTCATTCAGGGCAGCGCATACATCTGCAGCAGATTTCAGCTCGTCCTTGCCGACGCTCTTCGCAAGCTTATCGATATACTCTGCGAATCCTGCCTTCGTGATGTTGATGGCCTTGTCCGGGCGGAAGGAAGGACGGACCATGAATCCGAGATCATCGATCTCAGCCAGCTTTTCATGCCACTCGAGGGTATCGATCGGGTCGTCTGTCGTTCCGATGAACTTGACGTTGGACTGACGGATGATGCCGCGGACCGTGAGGTTCGGATCGTTCTGAAGCATATCGGACGTCTTGTCCCAGATCTCCTTTGCGTTTGCAGCGGTGAGGGGCTCCTCAATGCCGAAATACTTGTGGAGCTCGAGGTTCGACCAGTGATACATCGGATTGCCGATCGCCATCTCAAGCGCCTTCGCGAATGCGACGAACTTTTCAAAGGGATCCGCATCGCCGGTCACGACATTTTCCGGCACACCGTTGGAACGCATAACGCGCCACTTATAATGATCTCCGAAATAAGTGCCGTCAGCTGCTTTTCCGCCAAGCCAGACTTCCGCGATGTTGTTGTAACGGCGGTCCTCATAGATCTCCTGCGGCGGGATGTGGCAGTGGTAGTCGATGATCGGCAGATCTTCCGAGTAGGTGTGGAAGAGGTGCTTTGCCGTCTCATTCTTCAGCATGAAATCTTTTCCCATGAACGGTTGCATAGTGAATCCTCCTTTATATAAAACATTTATTCAGCGCATAAATTTAATAAAATATAAGCAAATGTAAGCCCTTACATTAAGGATAGTGCCTGTATCAAAAATTGTCAATAGATAAACTGAAAAAACCTTGGAAAAAGCACCTGAAAGCACATAAATGCATATAAATGCCCGTAAATGAAAAGTCTCATACAGAGCAGACTTATTTTGCGGAAGCAAGCGCGAATTCCTTTTCAAGATAGGCGCAGTCCGATTCGAAGCGGTCCGGGGAAGAATTCTCCAGAAGACCTATGATCTGCGGCTTTTTCTCTGCGACGTACTGCATGAGCGGGGCGTAGTTCATATGGCCCTCGCCCGGATGGCGGTAGAGCTGCTTTTCTCCGTCGAAGACGAAATCTTTCAGGTGAAGGACGGAGATCCTGTCGCCATACAGGGAGAAGGCTTTCTCCAGGATCGCTGCCTGTCCTTCCGGATCGAACTCTACATCCGGTGTCATGAGATTCACTGCATCCAGGATGACTTCGACGGAAGCGGAGTCGATATCCCTGAGGAAGCGGTCCATCATTTCCGGGGAGTGGAGCGTATGATTAAAGACGCCTTCCACGCCGACGACAACGCCGAGCTGTTCCGCAGCGCGGACGATCTCTTTGAAAGACTTCAGCATGGTCTCATAACATTCCTCTGTCTTTGTGAGTGGAGTCACCTTGAAATCCGGGGAGAACCGCCCGGTCTCCGTGCCGACCATGTCCGCCCCGATCCGTTTTGCATAACGAGATGCTCGATAAAGCGGGCAACAGCCGCTTTGCGGGCTTCCTCATCGGGGTTCGCGGGATTGATATAGCAGCCGAGGACTGCGATATGGATGTCCCTCTTCTTAAGCTCGCTGCCGATGTAGCCGGCAAAACCGGCGCTGTAGTGACCGGTACTGAAATCATAGTCCGAGACAGATTTCCCGAAGGCGAGCTGAATGTGCCTGATGTTGTGCGCCCGGACCGTGTCGAGGACTTCCGTGAGCGGGAGCTTCGGGCACAGGTCGTGTGCGCGCATGCCGTATTGAATCATATGAGCCTCCTTTGAAGTGTTAGTTACAAAAACTTCCCGC
>CADABA010000166.1 GCA_902785985.1 uncultured Lachnospiraceae bacterium | reverse complement strand
CGTTTCCTTCGGTGAGCTTTACAGCGCTCTCCAGACAGGTGTTGTCGATGCAGCTGAGCAGCCGATCGCAAACTATAAGTCCAACTCCTTCCAGGAAGTCGCTCCGAACCTCCTTCTTGACGGACATACACTGGGCGCTATCCAGGTCATCATTTCCGACAATGCAATGGCTAAGCTGACGGATGCACAGAAGGAAGCTATCTTCAAAGCCGGCAAGGAAGCCGCAGCTTACAACAAGTCTATCTCCCAGGAGAAGGAAGACGAAGTTCTCAAGGAACTCAAGGACGGCGGATGCAACGTCGTTGAAGTAACGGATCTAGCTCCGTGGAGAGAGGCCTGCAAGAAGGTCATCGAGGATAATACAAAAGATAACGCTGATCTGTATCAGCAGCTGCTTGACCTTGCAAAATAATAAAGGCTTCAGATTTATAGCAGACTGATATGAGGGCATCAGGCTATGCCTGATGCCCTTTTTACTACGAAAAGGGGAAAATGAAAATGCCGAAATTCTTTGACACATTAGACAAAGTAAAGCCGGTATACGATATACTTGATAAGGTCCTTCTGTTCATCTGCAAGATCTTTCTGATTACGGATATCCTGATCACATCCGTAGCTGTGGCAGGACGCTATATTTCCTTTATTCCGGATCCGTCCTGGTCGGAGGAAGTCGTCCTTACATGTATGTCCTATATGGCTGTTCTCTCTGCCGCTCTGGCGATCCGCCGCAAAGCGCATATCCGTATGACGGCGTTCGACCGTTATCTTCCGGCAGGGCTGCTCAAGGTACTTGATCTCATAGCCGATATTGCGGTTCTTATTCTGGGTTTCGTCATGCTGTTCATCGGATGGCAGTATGCGTCGACGATCGGCGGAAGAGGAACCTATGTATCCATGCCGAATGTCTCCCGTTTCTGGATGTATGCTCCGATCCCGGTAGCAGGTCTCTTCATGGTCGTGTTCGAGCTCGAGGCGATCGTAAATGATATCAAGGCCTTCTACAGGAAGGATACAGAATACGACCTGAAGAATCAGGCGGAGAGAATGATAAAGGAGGCCCAGTCATGAATACGAGTTCCGTTGCAATTGCCATTCTTATCATTGGCTTCCTTTTTCTTATTATTCTTCGTTTCCCGGTTGCCTACGCGGTCGCGCTGGCATCCATGGCCTGCCTTGTCTATCAGGGCAAGTCTCTGAACGCACTCTGCCAGCAGATGGTCAAGGGCATCAGCTCCTTCTCGCTGATGGCGGTCCCGTTCTTTATTACTATGGGTATTCTCATGGGCAGCGGCGGTATATCGGAAAAACTGATCGCGCTGGCCAACGCCTGCGTTGGCTGGATGCGCGGCGGCATGGCCATGGTCAACATCGTCGCTTCCTATTTCTTCGGCGGAATTTCCGGTTCGGCTTCCGCGGATACTGCTTCCCTCGGATCCATCCTGATCCCGATGATGGTCGATCAGGGGTATGACGGTGACTTCTCGACAGCAGTCACGATCACATCTTCCTGTGAAGGCCTTCTCGTTCCGCCTTCTCACAACATGGTCATTTACGCCATGGCTGCGGGCGGCGTTTCGGTCGGAAGACTTTTCCTTGCAGGCTATGTTCCGGGTGCGATCCTCGCAATCTCCCTCATGGTCGGTTCCTATATTATCTCAGTGAAGAGGAATTACCCGAAGGGTGAGCCGTTCAATATTATAAAGCTTCTGAAGCAGCTGGCGACCAGTATCTGGGCTCTCGCGGCGATCCTGATCGTCGTCATCGGCGTCGTAGCCGGTGTATTCACGGCTACCGAGTCTGCCGCGATCGCGGTCATTTATTCTCTGCTCGTCTCCGTATTCATCTACAAAGGACTCACATGGAAGGGCGTGTGGAAAGCACTTGACGGATGTATTGATACTCTGTCGATCGTTCTGATCCTGATCTCGACGTCCAGCATTTTCGGATACTGTCTGACACAGCTCCATGTTCCGGATCTGGCAAGCTCTGCCATCCTCGGACTGACAGACAACAAGATCATCATCTTCCTGCTGGTCGACCTGATCATCCTGCTTCTCGGCTGCATCATGGACATGTCCCCGATCATCCTGATCACGACACCGATCCTTCTGCCGATCGTCTCCGGACTTGGCATGGATCCGATTCAGTTCGGTATCATCATGGTCCTCAACTGCGGTATCGGTCTTCTGACACCGCCGGTCGGAGCGGTCCTCTTTATCGGATCCGCCGTCGCGAAGCTCAAGATGGAACAGGTCGTCAAAGCGACGCTCCCATTCTATCTGTGCATGCTGGTCGCGCTGATCCTCATCACGTTCGTTCCGCAGATCTCGATGTTCCTGCCGAACCTGCTGATGCCGTCGTGACACAATAGTTAAGGAAACACTTATGGATTGTCCGGAGGCCATGTGACCTCCGGACATTTGTACATTTATTGGAGAAGTAATGAATCTGACAATCATCCTGATCATGATCGCCGTCCTTATCGTTCTTCCGATCATATTTGCCCGCATGTCCGGGAAAAATCCCATGGAAATGTTCTTCGGCTCCCGTGTGAACGACACATCCTTTGCGGGTGAGAAGCCGGAAAATGAAAAGCAGAAGGCACCGAAGGGCCGGGAGAAGAACAGCACGAAAAATGACATCATGGTCCTCATTTCGAGACTCCTGACATATGCGCGGCGCAACCGCTTTTATACGATCGTTCCCGGAACCCTTACGATCGGGGAAAGGACAGCCGGTCTTGCGGCGATCGTCGTGACGCGCGGGTGCGTGCTCGGTGTCAACTGTTATGGGTTCGGCGGGAGCATAGAGGGAAAGAGCGGGAGCTCGGACTGGGTCCAGACGCTGAACGGCGAGCGGAAGAGCTTTCCGAGCCCGACCGTAAAAAATGAAGAGCAGCGGAAGATCCTTCTGGACGTTCTCGCCGATGCAGGCTGTTCAGAGGTCGATGCGCAGGTCGTCGGTGTATTTACGGAGCCGAAGGTGCGCTTTACGAAAGTTGCGGGGAAAGGCTGCTACACGATGGATACATTCAGAGACTTTCTCGCATCCGACACGTGCATGCGCACGAAGGATCTGGATCCGTCAGACATCGGAAAAAAGCTGGAAGCCTATGTGAAGCGGGCGTAAATCATATGAGGAACGCCTGAAGCCGGGGGATTGCGCGCTGAAGACGAATTTCACTTTTCGTGCGTATCTCACGACGCAAGTTACGGGATTGTACTCACGATGAAGACGAGTATCACTTTGTGCGCTTATCTCACGACACAAGCCACCAGAATTACACGATGAAGAATAAATCGGATGAAAAGCAGTGTTAAAGACAGTATAATAATGAATATATTGACAGCTCTTTGCGTATTGTGTCTTTGTGCATGTCTGCCCGCATGTTCAGCAGCTGGTACTGGCGGTTCTTCTGCCGCCGGCGCACAGAAAGACTCATCCGGCGGAATTGAGTCCGCTGCGGCAGGAGCTGATGCGAAAGACTCAGCCGGGAGCGATTCCGTGATTTCCTCCGCCGGATCGAAGGCAGACGCCGGAGAAACTGTCCCGGAGAAAACAGATAACAGTCTCCCGACGGAAGCGGAGAGTGCAGCTTACGGGACAGGCTCGGATATCCATGCCGCGCTCTCGGAGAAGTATGCCGATACGGTCCCGGAATTTGTCCTTATCTATGCGGAGAATCAGTCTTACGACTATCCCACGACGCAGGGCGCGTACCTTTTTGCCCGCATGGTGCATGAGCGGACAGAAGGACGGATCCAGATACGTATCTATGCGAACGCGGAGCTTGGATCGGAGGAGGATCTGATCGACCAGCTCACCTATGGGGGATGCGACTTTATGAGGGCGTCCGTGGCTACGCTCACGGAATATAATCCGGAGGCGAATGTCCTCATGATGCCCTACCTTTACGACTCCAAGGAGCAGATGTGGAATGTCCTTCTGGGCGAGATCGGAGATGAGCTCATGGAGTCCTTCGAGGGGACGGGGATCGTTCCGCTCAACTGGTATGACGCAGGCGTGCGGAATTTTTATTTCAGCGAACCGATCCGGAGTGTCGGAGATCTTGCAGGGAAGAGAATCCGGGTACAGGATTCCGCACTCATGCAGGATTTCATCCGGCTGATTGGAGGGGAACCGGTCATCACCGTATTCGATGATGTCTATGAAGCCCTGGAAACAGAGCGGGTGGCCGGCGCGGAGAATAACTGGAATTCCTATGAATCGATGGGACACTATGAGGTGGCACCTTATTATGTGCTGGACGGCCATACCAGGATCCCCGAACTCGTCCTTATGAGCGGGGTGACGATGGAAAAGGTCTCCGAGGAGGATGCTGCCATTATCAGGGAATGTGCCAGGAGCGCCACGGACTACGAGAGAGCGATCTGGCAGGAGCGGGAGGAAGAATCCAGAAAACTGGTCATCTCTTCCGGTACCGAGGTAATCGAATTTTCTGACGGGGATATTGAGAAGCTCCGGGAAATCGTGACACCGCTGTATGAGCAGTACTGCGGCGAGTATATGGATCTTATTGAGAGGATTCGCGCGACAGAATAAGAAAACATGCATACGCGGCAAAATAAGCTGTCCGGGATTCGTTAAATGCAAATGCCTGCGGGCAAAGAAAGGAAGTAAACTATGAAAATGAATCTTGCAAGCCTCAGCGACAAGGCAGGGTGGGAGAAGGCCGGCGTCACGCTTCCCGCATATGACGTGGAAAAGATGGCTGCTGCGACAAAAGAGAATCCGATCTGGGTGCATTTTGGCGCAGGCAACATTTTCCGCGGTTTCGTTGCCGAGCTTCAGCAGAAGCTCCTGAACGAGGGAAAGGCAGACAGAGGAATCATCGCTGTCGACACGTTCGATTACGATATCATCAATCTCTGCTATCATCCGTATGACAATCTCTGTATGGTGGTCACGCTCCATGCGGACGGATCCATGGATAAGGACATAATGGGAGCTGTCGCTGAGTCCGTCGCAGTGAGTTCCGCGGACGCTTCCTTCGACAGAATGAAGGAGATCTTCCGGAATCCGTCCCTCCAGATGATCAGCTTTACGATCACCGAGAAAGGCTATGCGATCTATGATCTGGCCGGGAACTTTATGAAGGTCGTCGCCGCTGATATCGAGGAAGGCCCGGCACATGCAAGACATGCCATGAGCGTTGTCTGCGCCCTGCTCCTTGAGCGCTTCAACGCCGGGAAGCTTCCGCTCGCAGTCGTCAGTATGGACAACTGCAGCCACAACGGCGAGAAGCTGAAAGCAAGTATCGTGACGATCGCCGAGGAGTGGCAGAAAAAGGGATTTGTCACGGAAGAGTTCGTTGAGTATGTGAAGGATGAGGAGACCGTCTCCTTCCCGTGGAGCATGATCGACAAGATCACACCGCGCCCGGACAAGAAGGTCGAGGCGATGCTCGCGGAGAGCGGCGTGGAGGATATGGGTCCCATCAAGACATCCCGCGGGACATTTGTATCTCCTTTCGTCAATGCGGAAGTCTCCCAGTATCTGGTCATTGAGGACCGTTTCCCGAAC
>CADABA010000165.1 GCA_902785985.1 uncultured Lachnospiraceae bacterium | reverse complement strand
CAAGGAGGATGCGAAAGTGGAAAGAATGCTGATCAGCGGTGTCGCTGTAGATAAAAATGCAGACCGTGTCTCTGTGATCGGTCTGAAAGATCAGCCGGGAGTTGCATTCAGGCTGTTTGATATTCTTGCGAAGGCCAATGTCAATGTTGACATGATCCTCCAGTCGATCGGACGTGACGACACGAAGGACATTTCCTTCACCTGTGACGACGGACAGATGGATGAAGCAATCAAGGCGATCGAGTCGAACCGTGAGCGCCTGAAATATCATAAGATTGACATGAATTCGGATGTCGCAAAGGTCTCGATCGTGGGAGCCGGCATGATGACAAATCCCGGCGTAGCCGCGAAAATGTTCGAAGCTCTTTACAATGAAGGCATCAATATAAATATGATTTCAACGTCAGAGATCCGTGTTACGGTCCTTATTTCCGAGAAAGAAGCGGAACGTGCAGCCAATGCGATCCATGACGCTTTCGGTCTTGCGGACTGATGTCATAATTTGTTCATAATTACGGGGGCAGTTTGGGGGGATGGAGTAACAAATCGTTCATAATTAATTGGAAAACTCTTCATACAGAGTTCATAAAAGAACTTTATGATAGACACTTAAAAGCCAATTACCTTTTTCTTTTTCATTATCCGTCGTGAGACGGAACTCCTTCCCTTTAAGAAGAAAAGCCTGCACTGCCATGCAGGCTTTTTCTTTTTGCGGCGAGGCGGATTCGCAGACGTGCGGATTGGAATGCGCTCACGCGCTGCGCACGTCGCGGCAGGAACGCCCAGGCGTTCCTGAAGATAAGATGCAATGAGCAGACAAGCAAGGTATTCTCCTCACTGCCCGGCTGTGATCCTCCGGCAACATTGACGTCTGACGCTTACTCTGTGTCCCGATGTTGGAAAAAGGCAAAAAAAGAACCGGTCCTTACGGACCGGTTTTCACCATACTCAAAGGTATAATTATTCGGCAGAAATTGCCTCTGTCGGACATGCAGCAGCGCAGGTTCCGCACTCGATGCACTCATCCGCATTGATTTCGTAATGCTCTTCACCCTGAGAGATGGCACCTACCGGGCACTCACCTTCGCATGTTCCGCAGCTTACACAATCATCAGAAATCACATATGCCATAGTAGTTACCTCCTTGGTAAACAAAAAATATATGTTGTATTTAAATAATAAGACTCAATATCCCGGTTAAACAAGACAAACCATGTAAAAAGCGTGTGTTTTTTATCATACACCGGGTTTGTTTATCTCAGTGGGAAGGATAGATCAATATCCTGCTCGTCTCAGTGGCGGGTTTCAATCCCCCACTGAGATAAACGCCTCCGGCGGATCGCAGCCGCGCAAAGAGGAAGGTGCTTCGCATCATGCGCGGCGCGGCAAGAACGCTGAGGCGTTCTTGAACCGCTGTCGCGCAATAAATGTGACTTTGACCGCGGGATCTATACCGGATCCCGCAGGCGGAACTTGTTTTTCTGACAGGTCTCCCGTCCGGACAGAAGATGTAATATAAAGTTCATTTCGGGGCACTTTACACAGGCTTTCAGGTTGCGGTATAATTTCCAGAACAGAGTACATATCGGCGGTCCTGCCGGAAGCGCCGGTATGAGTCTGATTGAACCGATGTATCCGATGAAAAGCCTGCGAAGCGGTCATCGGTTCATGAATAAAAAGCGAAGCGGATTGCGTATATCTGCTTTTCCGGTTATTGAAAGATGGACTAAGGGAGAAAAATGTCCATTCATACAGCTATTTACATCGCTGCATGGAGGAATTTTATGAAAATTGAGAAAATAAATGACAATCAGATTCGCTGTACGCTGACGATGTCAGACCTCGCGAGCCGACAGATCAATCTCGGCGAGCTTGCTTACGGTTCTGAGAAGGCCAGAAATCTGTTTCGGGATATGATGATGGAGGCTTATCAGAAATTCGGATTTAATGTTGACAATGTTCCGATCATGATCGAGGCGGTTCCGATGAGCTCAGAGGGAATCGTCCTGATCATCACGAAAGTGGAAGATCCGGAGGAACTCGATACGAGATTTTCAAGATTTACGATGCCGCGTGAATCCCAGGCCGGCGGAAAAGAACCGGCAGGAGCAGATGATATTCTCGACGCGGTCCATCGGGCAATCGAGAAAAGGAAAAAGAACAGTAAGCCGAAAACCGGGGAAAAGAGACAGGAAGAGCCTGCTGAGGAAGCAGGAATGGAAAGCAGTGAGAAAGCGGGTGACGGGCCGGAAGATGCCGGTCTCGATATTCTGCGAAGTTATGTTTTCGCACGGATGGATGATGTGTTGCAGGCGGCCGCAAGTATCGGAGGCTTCTATACCGGAGATAACACGCTCTATCATATGAAGAACGGGAGCTATGTTCTGACGTTACATAAAAGCGGGAATACTCCCGGGGCTTTTAACAAGGTGTGTAATATCATGTCCGAGTATGGTGCCGGGCGCAAGGTCACAGCTGCCTCAGAAGCCTATATGAGGGAACATGAGCAGGTCGTTATCAGCGACTGTGCGCTGCAGAAGCTTTCACAGGTGATGAGCAGCGGGAAGGATGAAGAATCTGTCAAAAACTGAAGAAATTTCAGAAAGAGGAGCAGATCTGCAGGAGATGTCACCTGCAGATCTGCTCCTCTTTCTGCTGCACCAGCCCGGCAGAGCGGGGCGTGCTCGTACGGGTACGCTTTTGTCGGAGCGAGAACACTGAGCACGAATTGCGAAGTGTCCGCGGTGCGAAAATCGAGCAGGGGAATTCCACCTGCACGATTGAGTTTTCCATGAAAATCAGAGACCTGCCTCGCTGTTCTCATCCGGGTGAGCTGCCAGATAATCGTTGATTTCTTTTTCTACGCGGTCCGGCTCAATGCCGTGCACCCATGCAGCCTCCTCAAGTGTCTCACCCTGTGATGCGGGACATCCGAGACAATGCATTCCCATCGCGTAAAAGACCGGTGCGACATTCTGATTGATCGACAGGATCTCGCCGATCGTCATATCTTTTGTTACCTGTACCATTTGAACCTCCTTAACTGAAGCTGACAGGAACATCCCTGCGTTCCTGCCGGGGCTGTCGCACTAAGCATTATATGCATAAATATTCATTCAGGGACCGCTCGCGCTTAGTCCTGAATCCCTGCGCATCCTCGCGGAGCGTTTATCTCAGTGGGGGATTGTAACCCACCACTGAGACGAGCAGGATATTGATCTATCCCCCGCTTACAGAAGCGGGGGTCTTCCCCACTGAGATAAATTTTCTGCACTTTCGTTTGAAAAATTAAAGTCCCGGCGCTGTGGATGTCCCTTCATGAATATTTATGCACTTTTTCTGCTTAATGCGACAGCCCCATTTTCTTCTCTGCGCGTCTGCGATCCGCAAAAGGCTGTAATACCTGACGCGGATTTCTATTTTTATGTCAGAGACAGGTTTCAGTTTGCTGTTATCTCACAATCGAAATCACGGGAATTGTGTGTCAGAGAATAAAAGCAGAAGAGTACCCGTACTCTGTTTATGTCTCAGTGGGGAAGAATCCGTTCTGAGGCGGCAGGCCGAACAGCGGCCCGGTTCCCTTTTGAGCAGAGACATTATATAACGGAACGTGCACAGTCCGCAAGCAGAAAGGGCTCCGGGAACAATGGTAATTATTCCGGAACATCAGGGATTTCTTAACAGAAAGCAACGGACATTCAAGGAATCCGTTGACGGATCTGATTTCGGAACGGATAATTCGGACTAAAAGAAGGCCTTCTTTGATGGGCGTTATTCTGTCGGCCCATACTGTGAAAATACTCATAAAGAAAGCAGCCGGGCTGTGCTGCTTCCCATTTTGATCGGGGAATGGACAGCCCGGTGAAGGGAAATGGAGGGGTGCAGAGAAAAAATCTTTTATAAATAGTACGGATATACAGCGTACGGAAATCAGCAAAAAATAGAATAAGATCAGCATTCACGGAATTCGAGGTACTTGTCGTGCTCACCGGGATGCTGATCTCTTTTGCGTACCATCTTATTCTTTTTGTACCAGTTAAAAGTTTACGAAAAGCCCTTTGGATGTTACAATGTGACGCAAGGGCCTTGCGCCGGCTGACTTTTTATTCTTCATCGCGCAATACTCGTGATTTTAATCATGAGATACGCGCAATGTGATGCTCGCTTTCATCGTGAGTACAATCTCGCGATGAAGAATAAAAGCCTCAGCTACACAATGCTTCACTGGAGCATTGTTACGCATGCTCAGGCACGGCGGATCGCGTTACGCGCGATTGGGAAGGCGCAGCGGAGGGAATTATTTATGAAGAATGGAAATGTGAGGAAGAAAAATTACCGGAGGAAGAAAAAGAAAGACCCGGTCCGGATCGTCCTGCTGCTCGCTGCTGCAGTCGCCCTGATCGGAATTATCTCGTTTGCTGCCGGACATTTTATTCCTACGTCGGCGAAAAAGGATTCGAAAGAGTACTTCGGTATCAGGAATCAGGATGAGATCGGTGCTGCCGTGAACGGTTATGTTTTTGAAACTCCCGGAATTGTTCAAAACAGTGAAATGTATCTGCCGATCGATGAAGTGAGTCAGCATCTGAACCACGGCTTTTTTTATTCGGAAAATGAAAACATGTTCATCATCACGACCCCTGTCGAAAAGATCGCGGTCTCAGTGGGGGAGTCGGCAGAGCAGAATCTTTTTATTTCCCGGAATGGCGTAAATTACATATCATACAATTATTTGCTCGGATATACGGATATGGAGGGGGATGTGGTCAAAAGCGATCCGGACCGCATTGTGATCCGGACAGACTTTGATTATGACGTTAGGACTGTCGGGGAGAAGGCGGTCGTCCGCGAGAAAGCCACGATCCGCGGGCTGGTCCTTGAAAAGCCGGAAGCCGGAACAGAAGTCCGTATTCTGAGTCCGGACGATACCATGGATCCGGCGTCCTGGACCCGCGTTGCAACGCCGAACGGCTATACAGGGTATATTGAGAACAAATATCTCGAGGGGGAAGTGATCCATGTGAGTAAAGAGCACGTACATCCGGAGCTTATTTATACGCATGCTCTGCGCGAAGATAAAGTCAACATGGTCTTCCACCAGACAGATAATCAGGCCTCCAACAATATGCTGGCGACATCGCTTGAGGGAGTCAGCGGTGTGAATGTCATCGCTCCCACCTGGTTCTATCTTCAGTCGCCGGAGGGAGATATGTCTTCCCTTGCAAGCGATACCTATGTACAGACCGCGCACAGCATGGGGCTTTCGGTCTGGACGGTCGCAAATGATTTCGACGGGGCAGTCAATTCGTCGAAGGATACGCTGTCTGCTTTGTCGACCTATGCCGGCCGTTCCAAAATAATCGACACAATTGTCTCCGAGACTGTCCGTGTCGGGGCGGACGGGATCAACATTGATTTTGAGAAGGTCAACGCGGAGTGTGCTCCCTGTTTTCAGGAGTTCATCCGTGAGCTTTCTGTCTCCTGCAGAACGCACGGACTTGTCCTTTCGATCGATGCCTATGTCCCGACCTATACCGGGTATTTAGGGAGAGCGGAGCTGGCGCGCGTTGCAGATTATATTGTATGTATGTGCTATGACGAGCACACGAGCGGATCCGAGACCGCAGGTTCGGTCTCCTCGCTTCCATTCGTTAAGAAAGGGATCCGGGATACACAGAAAGAGGTGCCGGCAGAGCAGATGATCATCGCGCTGCCCTTCTTCACACGGCTGTGGAAGGTAAATGAAAATACCGCGCCCACGAGCCGCGTGATGGGAATGGGTGAGACGGCAGCCTGGCTTTCCGAAAATGCAGTCAATGTAGTCTGGGATGAGCAGACCGGCCAGAATTACGCAGAGGCAAAGCAGGTCGACGGTACGGCTAAAGTGTGGATCGAAGATGCCCAGTCGCTCAGCGAAAAGATGAATGCTGTGACGGAAGCGGGATGCGCCGGTGTGGCAGAGTGGAAACTGGGACTTGAGACGCAGGACATCTGGCAGGTCATATCGGATCATCTTGCCCGGGGATGACTGCGGAGAAATGCGCAGCGAATGCCGAATGCGGATGCGGATGCGGGGAATTTTACACGGCAGAGATTGAAAGTGAATCTGTGAATGACCTTTGAAAGGTGGTACAATTAGCTTGCAGCAATGTGATGGGAAAACGGAATATATTGTATTGGATCCGGATTCACCCGATGCAGACCTGATCAGACGGGCCGGGGAGATTCTCAGAGAAGGAGGTCTTGTGGCATTTCCCACAGAGACAGTGTATGGTCTCGGCGGAGACGCCCTGAATCCGGCCGCGTCAGAGAAAATATACGCAGCCAAGGGAAGACCTTCGGATAACCCGCTGATCGTACACATAGCGGATATGGAGCACCTGGTCCCGATTGTCCGTGAACTGCCGGAGAAGGCAGTTCAGCTGGCGGAGGTCTGGTGGCCGGGCCCGCTCACGATGATTTTTCACAAGACGGATATCGTTCCGGACGAGACAAGCGGAGGACTTCCTACAGTCGCGGTGAGAATGCCGAATCATCCGGTAGCACTGGCTTTGATCCGGGCAGCCGGAGGATATATCGCGGCACCGTCGGCCAACACATCCGGAAGGCCGAGCCCGACCAATGCGCAGCACGTCGCAGAGGATCTCAGCGGGAAAATCGATATGATCCTCGATTCGGGTCCTGTGCGAATCGGCCTTGAGTCAACGATCGTTGATTTTACGGAGGATGTGCCGGTCCTCCTGAGACCGGGTTACATCAATATTGAGATGCTCAGAAAAATCCTGGGAGAGGTCCGGGTGGATCCCGGAATCCGGAACGGCGCAGCCGAAAAAGGAGTCCGGCCGAAGGCCCCCGGGATGCGCTACCGTCATTATGCTCCGAAAGCCTCCCTGACGATCGTGGAGGGTCCCCGGGAGAGCGTGACGGGAAAAATCAATGAACTGGCCGCGAAGGCGATGGATGAGGGAAAAAAGGTCGGGATCATCGCAGCGGACGATACCGCGTCCTGCTATCACGCATCCATCGTGAAGGATATCGGAGACCGGAATACGGACAAGGAGATCGCGCAGCATCTCTTTTCTGTTCTCCGCGAGTTCGATGCGGAAAATGTGGACATCATCTATTCTGAATCATTTAATACCCCGCGCATGGGGCAGGCGATCATGAACCGCCTTCTGAAAGCTGCGGGGCATAAAGTACTGTCTGTCCCATAAGGCCGGAGGACAGGTGCCCGAAGCGGACAGGCAGGGAAGGAACGACAAGGCTTTTCGGATTGCGGAAAGGGATTGCACGTCTGAAATCCGCCGGAAGCTTTTACTCTTTATCGCGGGATTGTGCTCACGATGAAGACGAGCATTACATTGCGCGCGTATCTCACGGCTCTGAAGGTACGGGGAATGCGCATTAAAGAATATAATTATCAGGACTTGTAGGGAGGTACAACATGGGAAAAGTTTTTATTATGGAACACCCGCTCATTCAGCACAAAATCGGCATTATCCGTAATTCCGAGACCGGTACCAAGGATTTCCGTGAGATGGTCGGGGAAATCGCTACGCTTGAATGCTACGAGGCTACGAGAGATCTTGAACTTGAGGAATACCCGGTAACAACACCCATGGGTGATACCACCTGTAAACGCCTCAGCGGCAAAAAACTTGCGATCATCCCGATTCTTCGCGCGGGACTCGGCATGGTTCCGGGAATGCAGACTCTGCTTCCCGCGGCAAAGGTCGGGCATATCGGTCTTTATCGCGATCCCGAAACGCTTGAGCCGGTTGAATACTACTGCAAGCTTCCGGCAGATATTGAGGAGCGGGATGTGTTTGTCGTCGATCCTATGCTCGCGACCGGCGGTTCTGCAGTCGATGCGATCAATCAGCTGAAGAAGCATGGCTGTCAGAATATCCGGTTCCTTTGCATTATCGCGGCGCCGGAAGGACTCAAGGCGCTCACGGAGGCGCATCCGGATGTCGATGTCTATGTAGGGGCCCTGGATGATCATCTCAATGAGATCGGCTATATTGTTCCGGGTCTCGGCGATGCCGGCGACAGAATTTTCGGTACGAAGTAAAGAGTGAGGATGCCGGAGAGCGGGAGCATGGCACGTTTATGGAGGAGGTGCCGATATGAGTGAAAAGCGAACGGACTACCTGACATGGGATGAATATTTTATGGGGGTCGCTTTCTTAAGCGGGATGCGGTCCAAGGACCCGAATACGCAGGTCGGCGCCTGCATAGTAAGCGATGACAATAAGATCCTGTCCATGGGATATAACGGCTTTCCGAAAGGCTGTTCCGATGACGATTTTCCGTGGAACAGAGATGCGGAGGACCCGCTCTGCAGCAAGTATTTTTATTCGACACACAGCGAGCTGAACGCGATCCTTAATTATCGCGGAGGAAGCCTCGAGGGTGCGAAACTGTACGTTTCCCTCTTCCCGTGCAACGAGTGCGCGAAGGCGATCATTCAGGCCGGGATCCGTACGGTCATTTATGACAGTGATAAATACGCGGATACGAACCGCGAAATGAAAATAAATCTATAAGAGAGCAGAGGATTTGGTTATGGCAGGAGACAAAAAGCTGGTTGAAGCAATCACCGCACGGGATGTGGATTTCGCGCAGTGGTATACAGACGTTGTTAAGAAGGCTGAGCTGACGGGATATACGTCCGTCAAAGGGTGCATGGTCTTCAAGCCGGCAGGCTATGCGATCTGGGAAAATATCCGGTCGGAACTCGACCGCAGATTTAAGGAGACGGGCGTGGAAAATGTCTATCTGCCCATGTTCATCCCGGAGAGTCTCCTCCAGAAAGAAAAGGATCATGTAGAGGGATTTGCGCCGGAAGTTGCCTGGGTCACCCACGGCGGGCTCAACGTGCTCCAGGAGCGCATGTGTGTGCGTCCGACGTCCGAGACGCTCTTCTGCGATCTCTACAAGAAAGATATCCAGTCCTACAGGGATCTGCCGAAGCTCTATAATCAGTGGTGCTCTGTTGTCCGCTGGGAGAAGACGACCCGTCCGTTCCTGAGATCCAGAGAATTCCTGTGGCAGGAAGGTCATACAGCGCATGCGACGGCCGAGGAGGCGGAGGAGAGAACGATCCTCATGCTGAACGTATACGCGGATTTCCTTGAGGAAGTCCTTGCGATCCCGGTCATCAGGGGGAAGAAGACCGACAAGGAGAAATTCGCCGGTGCAGAGTCGACGTATACGATTGAATCCCTGATGCATGACGGGAAAGCGCTGCAGTCCGGGACCAGTCACAATTTCGGAGACGGATTTGCCAAAGCGTTCGGAATTCAGTTCACGGATAAGGACAATACCCTCAAGTACGTCCATCAGACCTCCTGGGGAATGACGACCCGTCTCATAGGCGCAGTTATCATGGTCCATGGGGATGACGAAGGTCTTGTCCTTCCGCCGAAGATTGCTCCGACACAGTGTGTTGTCATCCCGATCCGCCAGAAGGCAGAGGGAGTCCTCGACTGCGCACAGGAACTCTGTGAGGAACTGAAACGTGCCGGGATCCGGACGAAGCTTGATGATTCTGACCGTTCACCGGGATGGAAATTCGCGGATCAGGAGATGCGCGGCTTCCCGCTCCGCGTGGAGATCGGCCCGAAGGATATCGAACGCGGCGAGTGTGTGCTTGTCCGCAGAGATACGAGGGAGAAGCTCCAGGTGAAGATAGGAGAAGCGGCGGAGAAAGCTGCCGCTCTGCTTGAGACGATCCACAGGGATATGTATGAGCGGGCGCTGGCTTTCCGCAAGGCGCACACTTACGATGCCGCTGACTACGAGGAATTCAGGAAGACGGCGGATGAGAAACCGGGATTTATCCGCGCTTACTGGTGCGGTGAGGAGTCCTGTGAGGATAAAATAAAAGAGGATACGACCTGCACATCAAGATGCATACCGTTTGGCGAAGAAGGCGAAGCGCCGGAAGATGCGGTCTGTGTATGCTGCGGAAAGAAAGCAAAACGGCTTGTTTATTGGGGAAAGGCATACTGATCACCGTGCAGCGTGACAGTCCGCAGTCTGCAGGACTGCCGGGGTGAAGGGACAGAATATGAGGGACGTACCGAGGCTTCAAAGGCTTTGGTGCGTTTCCTTTACTTTACAGGAAATACGAACGTAAAAGCTCACTGACTGAAACTTTCCGCATCCGGACTCCCGAGGTTCCCGGATCCAGGGATGCCCTCCTTTGGAAATTTCCGTTCTCCGCCGCCATGCGAATACATGCGGCAGGTTTTGGTCACATAAAGGAAACGAGGAATTAAAATTGAAACTTCATCTTCCGCCAAAAGTAAAAATGATACTCGGCATTTTGTCGGAAAATGGATATGAGGCGTATGCGGTAGGCGGATGTGTCCGGGATTCCATTCTTGCGAGAAATCCCTCTGACTGGGATATTACAACATCCGCGAAGCCGGAAGATGTCAGCCGGATTTTTCACCGTACTGTCGGGACCGGCCTGAAGCACGGGACAGTTACGGTCCTGATAGGCGATGAGCAGTTCGAGGTCACGACCTATCGGGGCACAGCAGGGCCCTCTGAAGAAAACGCTTCTGATCTTGTGCAGGACCTTCTCCACAGGGATTTCACGATCAATGCGATGGCTTACAATGATAAGTCCGGATTAGTTGATATCGTGGGCGGAATGAATGACCTGCAGAGAAAGGTCATCCGATGCGTGGGAGAAGCTGATGACCGCTTTGATGAGGATCCGCTGAGAATTCTCCGCGCTTTTCGTTTTGCCGCTGAGACAGGGTTCTCGATCGATCGGAATACGGCGGACAGGATCCCTTACTTTGCGGATAGGCTCCGGAATGTGAGCGGAGAGCGGATCCGTGATGAGCTTGTGAAGATCCTTGTCTCCCGGAATCCGGAATACTGGATGGAGCTCTATAAGACCGGGATCACTGCTGCTGTCATGCCGGAATTTGATCTGTGCATGGAGACACCGCAGAATACGCCGCATCATTTTTATGATGTAGGGACACATACGGTAAAGACGCTTATGGCGATCGAACCGGACAGAATTTTGCGGCTTACCATGCTCATGCACGATTTCGGGAAACCGGCCATGCGTTTTCACGACCGTCTGGGGAGAGATCATTTTAACGGGCATGCAGAGAAAAGTGCTGATATCGCCCGCGATATTATGAAGCGGCTTCGCTTTGACAGAGAGACCGTCAATAAGGTGTGCAAGCTCATCTATTACCATGATTACAGACCGGAACCGGATCCTAAAGCGGTTCGAAAGGCGGTTTATCTCATCGGTCCGGAGCTTTTTCCTCTCTACATCAAAGTCCAGTGGGCGGATAACTGCGGAAAGAGCCTCTATAAGCGGAAGGAAAAGCAGGAGAGAGTATCCCGGGTCGCGCGGGTCTATGAGCAGGTCATGGCGGAAAAACCATGTCTCAGCCGAAAGGAACTGGCGATTAACGGGGAGGACCTCAGGGAGCTTGGGATCCGGGGCAGGGAGACGGGGGATATTCTTGAATCGGCACTCTTCATGGTCCTTGACAAACCGGAAATGAATGACCGGGAGGTCCTTTTAAAGTACGCGTCCGATCTGCATACGGGGACGAAGAGCGGCCTCTGAGGGAAATATGCGGAGAAAGGAAAATCAGCGGTGATACGGGAATCACGAAACGCTGCCCTTCATGAGCAGGCAGCGAAGCGGATTGTGAAAATCCTTTCTGCTGAACCGTTCTGTCCTGCGTATTTGTTACAACAGCGTCAATACAGTGATACGTGGCAAGAAGAAGGAGATGAAAGGAAAATGCCCGGAATTGTCCTGCATGAACCTGAAATACCCGCGAATACGGGAAATATCGGCCGGACCTGTGCTGCGACAGGAGCCTCGCTGCATTTGATCGAGCCCCTGGGATTTCAGCTCACGGAACGGAATCTGAAACGCGCCGGGATGGATTACTGGAAACGGCTTGATGTGACACGGTATATGAATTACCGGGAGTTTATGGACAGGCACAAAGATGCGACGGTCTGGTATGCTACGACAAAAGCCCGTCATGTTTATACAGAAGTCAAATTCGGAATGGACGATCTGGTCATGTTCGGCGCTGAAAGCTGCGGGATTCCGGAGGAAATCCTTAAGGAGAACGAGGCGCACTGCATAAGGATCCCTATGCTGGCGGGGGAACGGTCTCTTAATCTGTCAAATTCTGTGGCGGTCATTCTCTATGAGATGCTGAGGCAGAATGGATTTAAGGGCCTTCTTGAATATGGTGAACTGCACCGGCTTCACTGGTGAAGAGTGCATGCATTTGCGTACAGATGCTTGAAGAAGGCCGGGATTCTTGACAGGACTGTCTGAAAGAGAATAGAATCAGTTCCAATAGAGACCTGGAATTCATTCAAACAGAGATTTGCGCGTACCTACGAGCGGTGCGAGGATGGAGCATAATAAGCGGTGGGAGCTTGCTCACACAAGCGCAATTATGCGAACAGCCACATAGCGCGACA
>CADABA010000164.1 GCA_902785985.1 uncultured Lachnospiraceae bacterium | reverse complement strand
TTCTCCATCCCGATCTCCTGCCCCTGATAGATCCAGGGAAGACCCTTCAGGAAGAAATACCCTGTCGCGAGCGTCTTCTTGCTGTCCTCGCACTGGTCTCCGTCCGGAATATAGCGGGATACACCGCGGGGCTCATCATGATTCTCGATGATATTGGAAATGAACCCGATCTCACCGATCTTCTTCTGTGTGTTAAAGACGCAGTCACGGTATTCGTCCGGAGTGATGTCCGCATTCTGATGCCAGCCTTTTCCCGACTGACCGAAGACAGTCGGCGCAAAGTCGAACATCGTTGAGAAGTAGCCGGAATCCCCGATGAAATCCGGGATCTCCTCCGCCTTCTCGTTAAAGACTTCTCCGACCGTAAAGGCCTCATGCGGCGCAAAACAGCGGTCCCTGAGCTCTCCGAGGAATTCACCGACTCCTTTTGCATCCCGCAGCATATTGCCGATGGATGTAAGACCGTCCGGCCGGTCAGCCGGGTAATCCTTAAAGGGCAGCGCTTTCTTGATATTGATGATCGCATCGATCCGGAATCCGGCAAGCCCTTTATCGAGCCACCAGTTGACCATGTCATAGATCTCTTCCCGGACCTCCGGATTCTCCCAGTTGAGATCCGGCTGCTTTTTGTGGAATACATGGAGATAGTATTTATCCTCATGTCCCGGGAGCTTTTCCCAGACCGGACCGCCAAAGTAAGATCGCCAGTTGCAGGGGAACTTCCCATCTTTGACTGTCTCTATATAGAAATATTTCCCATACTTTCCGTCCGGATCCTCACATGCCCGTCTGAACCACTCATGTTCATCAGAACAATGGTTGACGACAAGATCCATGACGATGTACATGTCACGCTTTTTCGCTTCGGCGAGCAGGCGGTCCATGTCGTCCATCGTCCCGAAACGCGGGTCAATGTTCCTGTAGTCCGAGATGTCATACCCCTGGTCAGCAAGCGGAGAAGCGTAGACCGGCGAGAGCCATATGATATCGATACCGAGCTCCTTCAGCTCATCTAATTTTTCAATGATACCGGGGAGATCTCCGATTCCATCCCCGTTCGTGTCATAAAAGCTTTTCGGATAAATCTGATATGCGACTTTTTTGTGCCACCATTTTCTTTCCATTACGTATCTCCTGTTCATCAATCAAATTGTTGAATAAAGTTCAATTTATTTCAGACATTGAAAAAGCTTTGAAATATCAGTCAGCACTCTGTTCTGAACACTTACCATTATACCTTGATTCGTTTTCTTTGTCTGCTTCAAAGGATATCAGATTTTCATCGCACAAGTCTTTCACTTTTTCGTATACTTCTTCCGCTTTTTTGTTATAATACTATCGTATGTCAATACTTTTTCGGTATGGAAATCATTCTTCGCCGATATAACAGGAGGTCTTTATGGATTTACGGCAGATCCGTTATTTCTTAACGGTGTCAGAAGAGCTGAATATCACCCGTGCGGCAGAAAAGCTGCACATCTCTCAGCCGCCTCTGAGCCGTTCTCTCATCGACCTCGAGGAAGAACTCGGCTGCCAGCTTCTCATCAGGGGGAAGCGCTATATCACGCTCACGCCGGAAGGGCTTGCCCTCAAGAGGCGCGGCGAGCAGCTGCTGTCACTCGCCGAAATGACGAAATCCGAGATTGCTGAAATGAATAACGGGATCAGCGGGACCATCTATCTGGGCCACGTTGACAGCAACGGGCCTTATCTGGCCGCCGAATGGATCGCAGGCTTCAGAGAAAAATATCCCAATGTGACGTATAATCTATGGTGCGGAAACGTCGATGATCTCACGGACCGCCTGAAGACAGGCGTTCTGGATCTCGCCATCACAATGACGCCCCTGAACACTGAGATTCTCGACGGATTTCCGGTCTACAGCGAGCACTGGGTCGCGATGATCCCTTACGGTCATCCGCTGGCTGAAGACCCGGAGGCGCCGGTCCATCAAGACGGTCCCGCCATGAGGAGATCCTGAAATGGTTCGAAGGGTGTCCCGGACAGCCGCATTTTGCCGTGCAGATCGCGCACTCTTCCAATGCGGACAAGCTGGTCACACGGGGAATCGGCATTGCGATCTTTCCGGCATCCGTCGCAAAGAATATTTCCCCGGATTCCTCAGTCCTCATCAAGAAGATCGAGCCCGCTGTCAGAGTCGGCTATCTCCTCTCCTGGGACCGCGCGCACACGCCCGGCAGGCTTGCGTCAAAGTTCATAGAGCATGTGCGGGAACAGCTTGACGGCACGTTCTGAGGGGGATGCATTCTCATTCTTCATTATACCGAAAAGGTATTACTGTTCCAAACGTTCAGGTATTTTAACTTTTAAAAGATGGGGCTTATACTGTATTCGCATCATCCGTCCGGATCGCGGACACGTACAGTGGAAAGTGCTTACGCGTCGCGGCAGGAACGCCAGGGTGTTCCTGACCGGTCAATCAGTCATTCATAAGTTTTCAGGCTCTTGCGAAACCCTGTGCGAAATGGAATTCTGTTTCGCAATTGCCTGATCAGTTTTACATATAAGGAGGAAAACATGCCTGTCACAGCTATTGTCGGTGCAAACTGGGGAGACGAGGGAAAAGGAAAGATCACGGACCTTCTCGCACAGAACGCGGATTACGTCGTCCGTTTTCAGGGCGGTGCAAACGCCGGCCACACGATCATCAATCAGTATGGGCGTTTTTCCCTTCATCTGCTCCCTTCCGGTATCTTTTCAGCGCGTACCACGAACATTATCGGCAGCGGCGTTGCTTTTGATGTCCGGAAATTCGTGACAGAGATCAAAAGCGTTATTGAGGGAGGTGTTCCCGAGCCGAAGATCCTCGTGTCCGACCGCGTCCAGCTCCTCATGCCCTACCACATCCTCCAGGATACCTATGAGGAAGAACGTCTCGCAGGAAAAGCGTACGGTTCCACAAAATCCGGGATCGCGCCTTTCTATCAGGACAAGTATGCGAAAACCGGGATACAGGTCAACGAACTGTTCGACGACTCCATCCTCAAAGACAAGGTCGCCAATATCTGCACCCTTAAAAATGTGCTCTTTACGCATCTGTATCACAAAGATCCGCTCGATCCCGAAGAAGTCCTTGCGACGCTTCACGAGTACCGGGATCTGATCGCCCCCTATCTGGCGGATACCAGCGCAATACTCACGCATGCACTCAAGGAGGGCAAGCGTGTTCTCGTCGAGGGACAGCTCGGAACGCTCAAGGATCCGGACATGGGAATTTATCCCATGGTCACAAGCTCCTACACCACGGCGGCCTTCGCTGCAGTCGGTGCAGGCTTCCCGCCCTATGAGATCAAAGATATCGTGACGGTCGTGAAGGCTTATTCCAGCGCGGTCGGAGGCGGTGAATTTGTCAGCGAGATCTTCGGAGATGAAGCGGAAGAGCTTCGGCGCCGCGGCGGAGACAAGGGCGAGTACGGAGCGACGACCGGACGTCCGCGCCGGATCGGCTGGTTCGACTGTGTCGCCTCGCGCTATGGAGTCCGTGTCCAGGGAGCCACGGAGGTCGCGCTCACGATCCTTGACGCACTCGGCTATCTGAAAGAGATTCCTGTCTGTGTCGGATATCAGTACGGGGACGAAGTCCTTCGGGATTTCCCGACCACACCTGTTCTTAAGAAATGTAAGCCGATCTACAAAACACTCCCCGGCTGGAACTGCGATATCCGCGGGATCCGGAAATATGAGGATCTGCCGGAGAATGCACGCGCGTACGTCGAATTTATTGAGAAAGAGATCGGTGTGCGGATCTCCATGGTCTCCAACGGGCCCGGAAGAGAGGATATTATCTACCGCTGAACGCACAAAAAAGATCCTGTGAATCAGGAACGCATTAAAGAAAACCGGCTGCAGGCCGGCAGTTCCGGGCAGATTCTCCAAAGAGTCTGCCCGATATTCTTTCTTTTTTAAAGAACGCCGGGCATTCTTCATACTTTTTCAGTATGGTAACTAGTACAATTTAGGTATTTTACTTGTAATTGCATTAAATGTATATTATTTTTAATGTCGAGCAGGAAGATGCGTTCCCGTGAACGGATCGTCTGACAGGATTCTGTTCACACAGATCCCGGGAAAAGACCTGTTCGGCCGCGCAGTCTGAAAAAGATATGAACGGATTTTTCGCCTTTCATTTTCGGGAAATGCGCATTTATGCTGCTAATTATTTTTAAGGAGGATATCAAAATGTCATATGTTGATGAAGTCTATGATCGCGTAGTAGCCCAGAACCCGGCTCAGCCGGAATTCCATCAGGCAGTCAAGGAAGTCCTTGAGTCCCTCCGCGTCGTCATCGAGGCACACGAAGAAGAATATCGCAAAGAAGCTCTCCTTGAGAGACTGACGACACCGGAGCGCCAGATCCTCTTCCGCGTACCGTGGGTCGACGATAAGGGACAGGTCCAGGTCAACAACGCGATGAGAGTACAGTTCAATTCCGCGATCGGCCCGTACAAGGGCGGTCTCAGACTTCATCCGTCTGTAAACCTCGGCATCATCAAGTTCCTCGGCTTTGAGCAGATCTTCAAGAATTCCCTGACAGGTCTTCCGATTGGCGGCGGCAAGGGCGGTTCCGATTTTGACCCGAAGGGCAAGAGTGACAGAGAAGTCATGGCATTCTGCCAGAGCTTCATGACAGAGCTCTTCAGACATATCGGCGCTGATACAGACGTACCGGCCGGCGACATCGGAACGGGCGCAAGAGAGATCGGATATATGTACGGCCAGTACAAGAGACTGACAGGTCTCTATGAAGGCGTTCTCACAGGCAAAGGCCTCTCCTACGGCGGATCTCTTGCAAGAACACAGGCAACAGGCTATGGCCTCCTTTACCTCACAGAGGAAATGCTGAAGTGCAACGGCAAGGATATCAAGGGCAAGACAGTCGCTGTCTCCGGTGCCGGCAACGTTGCGATCTACGCGATCGAGAAGGCACAGCAGCTCGGCGCAAAGCCGGTCACCTGCTCTGATTCCACAGGCTGGATCTATGATCCGGACGGAATCGATGTCGAGCTCCTCAAGGAGATCAAGGAAATCAAGCGTGCAAGACTCACAGAGTACGCTGCAGCGAGACCGAACGCAGAGTATCACGACAAGGCAGCCGAGGGTACGAATCAGTGGCAGGTCAAGGTCGACATCGCTCTTCCGTGCGCAACACAGAACGAGCTGAATCTTGAGGACGCTAAGAAGCTCGTCGCGAACGGTGTCTTCGCAGTCGCTGAGGGTGCTAACATGCCGACTACGATGGAAGCGACCGAGTACTTCCAGAAGAACGGCATCCTCTTCTGCCCGGGCAAGGCATCCAACGCAGGCGGTGTCGCAACATCCGCTCTTGAGATGAGCCAGAACTCCGAGCGTCTCAGCTGGACATTCGAAGAAGTCGATCAGAAGCTGAAGGGCATCATGGTCAACATTTTCCATAATCTGGATGCAGCCGCAAAAGAGTACGGCAAGGATGGCGACTATGTCGCAGGCGCAAATATCGCCGGTTTCCTGAAGGTCGCCGACGCTATGAAGGCGCAGGGCATTGTCTGATCGATCCGATCCTCTTTGATCTTCCGGCGCTGCGCATCTGCTGCATGAAGGTGAAGTTATGCAGCATACTCATGTATCACTTCACTCGGTTGAATGACATAGCGCCGTAAACTGAATAAACCAATGACTATCATGACCTCTCCGGCTCCTGCAGTATATTGGACTAAAATCCTGCAGGGGCTTGAGAGGTATCTGTGGTCTATGGGCATTATTGCCTGCAGACGTAAATAACAGGGCAAGAAGCTGATTTGGTCCCGGATCCCGCGCTCTTTGCGAGCGGGTCTTGAAATTAACGAATTTTTCTTTAGGATACAGGAAATAATATGTGTGGAATAGTCGGATTTACAGGAAACAAACAGGCTGCTCCGATCCTTCTGGAAGGCCTGTCAAAATTAGAGTACCGCGGATATGACTCCGCCGGACTTGCCGTCCGGAACGGTACCGAACTCGCCGAGGTCGTCAAATCGACCGGCAAGCTCTATAAACTCGCCGAGAAGACGGACAACGGGCGCACGCTGACCGGAACCTGCGGAATCGGTCATACAAGATGGGCTACACACGGCGAGCCGTCCCAGACCAATGCGCATCCCCATGTCAGCGGGAACTGCCAGGGATCCGGATCAGGCTCCGTCGAGTCAGATGTAGTCGGCGTTCATAACGGTATTATCGAAAATTATCAGGAGCTCAAGGAAAAGCTTCTGCGCCATGGCTACCAGTTCTACAGTCAGACAGATACCGAGGTCGTGATCAAGCTTATCGATTACTACTATAAAAAGTACAAAATCGGGCCGATCGATGCCCTTGCAAAGACCATGGTCCGTGTCAGAGGCTCCTATGCGCTGGAAGTCATGTTCAAGGATTACCCGAATGAGATCTACGTCGCGCGTAAAGACAGCCCGATGATCATCGGCATCGCCGAAGGAGACACCTATGTTGCATCTGACGTCCCGGCGATTCTGAATCACACCCGTCAGGTCTACTATATCGATAATCTCGAGATGGGACGCCTCGTTCCTGGCGAAGCGCATTTTTATGACCTGAACGGCGATGAGGTCAACAAAGAATGCGTGACGATTTCCTTCTCCGCGGAAGCCGCGGAAAAGGGCGGATACGAGCACTTTATGATGAAGGAGATCCATGAGCAGCCCCGCGTCCTTCGGGACACTTTCGGAAGCGCAGTCCTTGATGATGTGATCAATCTGGGCGTCGACGAGGAAGCTCTGGCAAATATCCGCCAGCTCTATATCGTCGCCTGCGGATCTGCCTATCATGCAGGGATCGCAGGCCAGTATGTCATCGAGGATCTCGCAGAGATCCCGGTCCGGGTCGAGCTGGCCAGTGAATTCAGATACAGAAAACCCAAGTTTGCAGAAGGCTCCTTCGTGATCATCATCTCGCAGTCCGGAGAGACCGCGGATTCCCTTGCTGCTCTCCGCCTTGCAAACGAAAAAAATGTTCCGACGATGGCGATCGTCAATGTGGTGGGAAGCTCTATCGCGAGAGAGGCAAAGTACGTCTTTTACACGCAGGCCGGTCCGGAGATCGCTGTCGCCACGACAAAAGCCTACAGCACCCAGCTCCTCTCGCTCTACCTTTTCGCGATCCAGCTCGCGAAGGTGCGCGGAAATCTGGATGAGGAAGCGGTCAAAGCTCTGCTCGCTGAACTCTCCACACTTCCGGCAAAGACCGAGCGGCTTCTCGAGGACAAGGAGAGACTCCAGTGGTTCGCTTCCAAGCTCATCAACGCGAAAGATATGTTCTTTATCGGCCGCGGGCTTGACTATGCGATCTGCCTGGAAGGCAGCCTGAAAATGAAAGAGATCAGCTACATTCATTCTGACGCCTACGCTGCAGGGGAACTGAAGCACGGAACGATCAGCCTGATCGAGGACAATATTCTGGTCGTCGGCTCTCTGACACAGCCTGAGCTCTACGAAAAGACAGTCAGCAATATG
>CADABA010000163.1 GCA_902785985.1 uncultured Lachnospiraceae bacterium | reverse complement strand
TCACATTTTTAATAAATATGAGTATTGGAAACTCTTCCTCTCCATTATATAATTGTGACAAGATTTCTGCAATATTCGGAGGTTTTTTATGCATAAATATTTAACTTTCCGGGAACTGATGGAACCGTGGAAAGACAATTTTCACCCCGCCCTGATCTACAGCGGCGGTGACGATGGTCACGAACCGGTCAGAATGTCGTACAGCTATCTGAACGAACAGATCCTCGAGCTCTCCCGGAAAATAAAAGACGCCGGTATCCGGCGTGAATTCATGATCACCGACCACAGGCCGGAGACGGTCATCCGCCTGTTCGCCTGCGCGCGTGCCGGCTGTGATGTGGTCCTCACGGATGAGGCTCTCTCTGAAGAGATGCTTTTTTATCTCGCATCCGTCTGCGGTGCTGATTCCGTCTACGCAAGCGACAGCGACCTCGAGCAGGCTGTCCGCAGTCATCTCGGAATACCGGCCGCTCCGCCGAACCCGGACGCGGAGCCTGTCCCGGGTGCAGTCCCGGATCCGTTCGCGAAGAAAGGACGGGAAGGCCGCCTGATCTTCTTTACGTCAGGGACGACAAGCCAGTCCAAGGCAGTCGTGCTTTCGACCCGGAATCTCTGTCTCAGCGCATGGTCCGGACAGTCCATGCTGCCCTGCGGAGAAGGAGATGTAATCCTCTCACTTCTTCCTCTCTCCCACGTCTTCGGTTTTGTGTGCTCAATGCTCTGGGGACTGGCCTACGGGGCAGCGATCGCGCTCGGACGGGGCGTCCGCCACATGTTCGACGACTGTAAATATTTCAATCCGACGATTCTTCCCGCCGTCCCTTCGCTCATGGAGATCCTGTACCGCAAGCAGGTCCTGAACAAAGGGCTCAGGGTGGTCCTCATCGGAGCAGCCCCCCTCTCCCAGGAGGTGACCGGAGCTCTCAGAGACGCCGGTCTTAAGGTCTATCTGGGCTACGGACTGACCGAGACTTCAAGCGGCATCGCGATCACACAGGACCTCGAGGATCCCTATGCGCTCGCTCCCTGCCCGGATGCGGATATACGGATCGAGGAAGACGGGGAAGTGAGCGTCAAAACACCCTGTCTCATGAAGGGATATATTGATTTTTCCACGGCGAGACCGGGCGTTCAGGCAAAGGTCTCGAACCCTGCAATAGACGGCCGGCTCTATACGGGAGACCTCGGTTTTCTCGACGAGCGCGGATATCTGCATCTGACCGGTCGAAAGAAGGATATGCTCGTCCTCTGAAAAACTTGCGCAGGATCTCGGCACGGACGATCTTGCCCTCATCCTGCGGAACGGCTTCCCGGTCCTTGTCGTCGGGACGAAGGATCGTAAGGAAGATTCCGGAGAGATCAGGGAGCACGACCGCATGGTCCTCGACAAGTTCAACGAGTCGCTTGCGCGCGGGCAGCATATTCACTACATTCTGTACGCGGAGACACCTCTTCCGAGGACCGCGACGGGAAAGATCAGACGGTGGGAGTTCGAGTCAGTCTGATCATCAACGAGGTACGTACGGCCCGCAGGAAATGAACTTCCCGTGCAGACCGGGCAGGCAGGAAATGAGCCTTATGCCGGGCAAGGGGTCTGCAGCACGGCATGCGCATGGAGCGCACGCGGAATGCGAACAGCACCGCTCAGATAAACAAAAAAAAGATAATGAGGAGAGATACTGTAATGGCAAAATTATCAAGAGCAGAGATCACTGCGAAGACGATAGAGATCATCCACAACTGCGTCCCTGAGCTTCAGGGCGTCGAGCTGACGGAGGCTTCCGTCGTCAACACCGATATGTCCATGGATTCCATGAGCTTTATCATGGTCATCTGCAAGCTCGAAGCCGAGTTCAACGTTAAGATCCCCAACAGACAGTGGAACAAGCTGAAGACACTCGGTCAGGTCGTCGACGCGATCGAGAAGTATCAGAAAAACTGACGGAGGGATCACATGGAAGGCAGCATCGGGCCCTATGAGCGGACGCTGCGGATCCGAAGCCAGCATGTCACGTGCTGCCGCAGGCTCCGCCTCTCAGTTCTGCTCGAATTCTTTCAGGAGGCTTCCATCGCACACACGGAGGCTCTCGGTATGGGACGGGAGAAAACGCTCGACCGGGGGCTTCTCTGGATCATCACAAAGCAGCACGTCGACATCCGGCGTATGCCTGAGTACGATGAGGAGATCACGATCCGTTCCTGGCCGGGAGAGATGATGCACGTCCTCTTCCCGCGTTTCTATGAAGTCGTCAGCGGCGGCGATGTCATCATCACAGGCAGCGCGCTCTGGATGCTGATCGACGCAGAGAGCAGGGGGTTCATTTTCCCGGATGAGCACGGAATCGAAATCGGGGAAATGAACACCGGACACGCTCTTCCGCTCCCCGCCACCATCAGGGAACGGCTTCCGGAGGCAGGAGATCCGCGGGTCCGTACCGTCCCGCGCACCGCCTCTTTCAGCATGCTCGACATTAACGGTCACATCAATAACTGCGGCTATTTCGATCTGACGGACGACCTGATCCCCTTCTCCGTCCATGAGCGATCGCACCCTGTCTCGGTCGATGCGGAATACCTGAGCGAGATCCGCGCAGGAGAGAATTTCGAGATCACATGGCTGACGGAGAACGGGACCTGGCTCTTTGAGGGGAGGAGCGACAGGCCGAAATTCCGTATCAAGCTGACGGGGATGTGACAGTCCCCGTCTCATATTTGATAAATATCTGAACGGTAATCCTCTGTATGACTGACAGGAAAACCTATATATGACTATTCAGAAAGGCTTCGGCTTTCCTGAATACTCATACCAGGGCGCCTCGCTTCCGGAACGGCAGCGGGGCGTTCCTGCCGCAGTACCGGGATTGCCGGCGGAGCGATGCATGCCACTGAATACTGCCTGCATGTTTGCATCCGTGAAACTTGACAAACCGACGAGTTTTGATAGACTTAAAAAAACGGATTCCGAATCCGGACGAATACCATGGAGGAGCTGATATGGGCTGGTACAAAGAGCTGAAGGAGACCTATCAAGTCTATAAAGAACGCGATCCCGCGATTCGCACATACTGGGATGTCCTTCTTTACCCCTGTTACACAGCCATGCGCTATCACAGAAAGGCCCACAGGCTCTGGATGGAAGGAAAGCATTTCCGCGCACGCCTGCTCTCTCAGATCGCCGTCCGCAGGACGGGCATCGAGATCCATCCCGGTGCGACCATCGGGAAGGGATTCTTCATTGACCACGGCACCGGTGTCGTCATCGGCGAGACCTGTGAAATCGGTGACAATGTCACCCTGTACCAGGGCGTAACGCTCGGAGGTACGGGAAAAGAACAGGGAAAGCGCCACCCGACGCTTGAAGACGGCGTGATGGTCTCCGCCGGGGCAAAAGTTCTGGGATCCATCCGGATCGGCGCGAATTCCAAGATCGGTGCGGGCTCCGTTGTCCTGAAACCGGTTCCGCCCAACTGTACCGTCGTCGGCGTTCCCGGACGTGTCGTCCGCATGAAGAACCAGGTCATCCCGCGCGATACGATCGATCAGACGAACCTGCCCGATCCGATCCTGCAGGATCTGAAGCTTCTTCAGAGAGCCAACAACGAGCTGATCAACCGCATGATCTCCGTCGAGTCGGAGCTCTCCCGGATGAGACAGGAAAAAGACGGGAAGCAGGATAAGCAGAACGACCGCCTGTGCGAATCCTCCTATCTGCGGGAGAAGACGCACTATGAGCTCAAACCCGAAGAGCGGGATTACGAGGAAGTCGGAGACTGCGTATTTGCAGATTATATCTGACCCGGATCCCCGTTAAGCACCTACGGCACAGAGCGGGTCTGCCGGCAGATTGATAACGCTCAGAGTCCTGTCTCAGGGCACAGATCAAAAAGACTTTGCCTCCTGTCAGCCCGGTATTGTGCAGGCAGACGAATCGGCAGGCCTTTCATTTTCCAAAGAAAAGAACGTCCCACAGGAAGGATAGAATACCATGAAAATCTTCAATACACTCACCATGCACAAAGAAGAATTTGTCCCGATCGAGCCCGGCAAGGTACGTATGTACGTCTGCGGCCCGACCGTTTACAACCTCATCCATATCGGAAACGCGAGACCCATGATCGTCTTCGACACCGTCCGCCGGTATCTTGAACATAAAGGCTATGAGGTCAACTATGTTTCCAATTTCACGGACGTCGACGACAAGATCATCAAGGCGGCCATCGAGGAGGGCGTGTCTGCGGATGTCATTTCTCAGAGATACATCGCAGAATGCAAGAAGGACATGGAAGGCATGAACGTCCGCCCGGCGACCACCCATCCGCTCGCAACGCAGGAAATTGGCGGCATGATCGACATGATCTCCGATCTGATTGAAAAGGGCCACGCCTATGAGAAGAACGGCACGGTCTACTTCCGCACGAGAAGCTTCCCGGGCTACGGCAAGCTCTCCGGCAAGAATCTGGACGACCTTCGCTCCGGCTTCCGCGACCTCAAGGTCTCCGGCGAGGATGAGAAGGAAGATCCGCTCGATTTCGTACTCTGGAAGCCGAAGAAGGAGGGCGAGCCCTCCTGGCCGTCCCCGTGGAGCGACGGCAGGCCCGGCTGGCACATTGAGTGCTCCGTCATGTCCAAAAAGTATCTGGGCGAGTCGATCGATATCCACGCCGGCGGCGAGGATCTGGTCTTCCCGCATCACGAAAATGAGATCGCCCAGTCCGAAAGCTGCTCCGGCCACATTTTCGCGAACTACTGGATGCACAATGCCTTCCTGAACATCGACAACAGGAAGATGTCCAAGTCTCTCGGCAACTTCTTTACCGTGCGCGACATTTCGGAGAAGTACGACCTTCAGGTCCTCCGTATTTTCATGCTGTCCGCCCACTACAGAAGCCCGCTGAATTTCTCGGCCGATCTCATGGAAGCCGCCGGAAATTCACTCGAGCGCATCCGCCGCGCCGCTGACAGGCTCTCGGATCTCGCCGCTTCCGCGGCGGTCACGGACCTTCAGCCTGCTGAAAATGAAATTCTCGCGGAAGTCAAAGCCCACGTCGACCGCTTTGACGAGAAAATGGACGACGACGCCAACACGGCGGACGCCCTCTCTGTCATCTTCGACCTTGTGCGCTACGCGAACACCAACGTCACGGAGACCGCCTCAAAGGCACTGGCTCAGGGCACACTTGATGTACTCACCATGCTCTGCGATATTCTCGGCATCATCGCGCTTCCGGAGAAGGAGATTCCCGACGCAGGAATCGAAGCTCTCATCGAGGAGCGTCAGGCCGCCCGCAAGGCAAGGAACTTCGCCCGCGCGGATGAGATCCGCGACCAGCTGAAGGCCATGGGCATCGAACTCATGGACACGAAGCAGGGCGTAAAGTGGTCCAGAAAGTAAAAGACCGGAGGATCCTACCACGCAGTTTTCTAAAAATACAGCCCAGGAACAGGCTATCCAAACAATCGACGGCCCCATGCTGATCATCAGCTGTCCGGGCTCCGGCAAGACGACGACCCTTCTCCGCAGGATCCGAAATATGATCCGGCGGGGAGCCCGCCCGTCGGAGATCCTCATGGTGACCTTCACGAACGCGGCAGCCGGGGAAATGAGAGACCGCTACGCCGCGCTCTACGGCCGCGAGTCAGGAGTCGTTTTCCTGACGCTGCACTCTCTCTGCTTCAATATTCTCCGCATGGAAGGCCTCTACGAGACCACAGACCTTCTTTCGGAGCATGACAAGAGAGATTTTCTGTTCCGCACACTTAAAGGCCTCCCGGGCGTCAACGACGCCTGGGAGCTTTCCCTTTCCATCTCTACGGAAATCACATCCATCAAGAACAACTACACAGATCTTCAGACACTGAAACCGGAAAGCTGTGAGAAAAAGACATTTCTCACGGTCTGTAAGGCATACGAAAAAAGAAAGCAGGCCCTCAAAAAGCTTGATTTTGACGACATGCTCTTAAGCTGCCTGCGCCTCCTCAAAAGCGATGCGGACGTCCTGGCCCGCTGGCAGGACCGATTCCGCTATATTCAGTGTGATGAATATCAGGATACGAACAGCATTCAGAGAGATATCCTCTACCTGCTCACGGAAAAGAGCGGGAATCTCTGCGTCGTCGGGGATGACGACCAGTCGGTCTACCGCTTCAGAGGTGCTCATCCGGAGATCATGCTGGATTTCCCGAAGGATTTTCCGAACTGCACGGTGATCCACATGGATACGAACTATCGCTCCTGTCAGGCTGTCGTAAATGTGGCTTCACGCCTCATCTCCTTCAACAAAACGAGGTTCGCGAAGGATTTCATTTCCGAGAGGGGAAAGAGCGGAGAGATCGGCAAAGCGCTCTACACACCCACCGCCGACCGCCAACAGGAGATGTCCTGCCTCGCCCGTGATATTGAAGCCAGGCACGGACAGGGGGTCGCCTACCGCGACATGGCAGTTCTCTTCAGAACGAACCGCCAGGCTGCGCTCCCGGTCGACCTGCTGCTGAAAGCTGAGATTCCCTGCTGCCCGGCCGAGCGCGTCACATCGATCTACGATGGCTGGATCTTTGCAGGGATCCGCTCCTACATCGCACTGTCGACGGGAACGGGTACGCAGACGGACTTTCTGTATATCCTGAACCGACCGCAGCGCTTCCTCTCCGAGGAGCATTTCCGCGGTGCTGAGTACTCTCTCAGCGGCCTTCTCCTGTCCGCCCGCTACCTGAAGTACGGGGACAGCTGGAAGCACGAGGCTGCGGAGAAATCCATCCGCGAATGGATGCGGGCCTTCGGGCCGGGAAAAATCTCCTTCTCCGATTCTCCTCAGAAAGTCTTTTCCGCCCTTACCGGGTCGCGGGGAATCCATTACGAGGAGTATCTGCGCTCCTACGCTGAGTTCCGAAACATCGAACTCACGGAACTTATATCCGAATTCGAAGAGCTTCAGAATGACGCTTCCCGGTTCGCGACCGTCGGCGACTGGCTCTCCTATGCGAAGGAGTCGTCTCTTGCGGTGCGGAACCAGAGCCGCATAAAAGATAAAGACGGCATCGTTCTTTCGACCATGCACAGGGCAAAGGGTCTCGAGTGGGATACCGTCTTCGTAATTGACGTGAATTTCAATCGCGGGCATCGAGGAGGAGAGACGACTTCTCTACGTGGCGATGACCCGCGCGAAAAATGAGCTGCACATCTACTCCTGCGGCCGCGAATCCGAGTTCATGGAGCAGCTGGCTGCTCAGGACCGGAAAGAAAGCGCAAAGGAGCCTGCCATGCCCGGTCAGGCCGTCATGCACAGGAGCTTCGGGCGGGGGACCGTCCTATCCTGCGGAGACGGAAAGATCACGGTCCGCTTTGAGGATAAGGAGCGCGCCTTCCTCCACCCGGGTGCGATCGAGGCGGGTTACATGCGGTTCATCGAAGAAGACAAAGAAGACATATAGCGGAGCAGGGTCCGGACCCGCTTCGCTATATGTCTTCTTTTTCAGTTACGGTCTTCAGCCCCAGTCAAAATCTTCCATCATGACCACGATCTTCCCGTTGGTCTTGACAGAGTCCAGATCCATGAGCGCTTCCCGAATATTTGTAAAGTCATAGACCGCGCCGACGGACGGAGACAGATTATTCTGATCCAGGAAAACAAAGATGTTGTCCACATCCTTCTGCGTCGGATTGTCACTGTCGAAGCCCGTCAGGTAGACGCCGTTCGGGATATCCTTGAGCGGATTGAAATCCTCGATCGAGTAGACGCCTCCGATGAGGGCCGTACAGCACACGATTCCTCCGGGCTCGACAGCGGTGAGCGTATCCATGAGGCTCTTCGGACCGATGAGATCGATGGCCTTATTGGCTCCGAAGACCTTTCCCGTGATCCTGCCGTCATCCGGGATGACCACGTCCGCATCTTCGAGAAAGCCGAATTTTTCTTCCCGCTGCGTTGCGGCGATGACCTTGCAGCCGACCGTCTTCGCGATCTGCAGCGCGACATAGCCCATCGCGCAGGTCGCTCCGCGGATCAGGAGCGTGTCCTCAGGCTGAATCTTCAGAGATCCGAACAGCGCACCCATCGCCGTAAAGTAGGTCTTGGGGACCGCAGCGATCTCCGGCCATTCAAGGTCCGAATCCACATGGAAGACATGGTCCGCCGGCAGGAGCGCGTACTCCGCATAGCTCCCGTCGTACTGGCGTCCCATCCCGCCCATGAAGGCGATGACTTTATCCCCCTTCTTAAATGAGCTGTCAGACGGGTCGATGATCAGCCCGGCGCATTCCGTCCCGGGAATCAAAGGCTTTTTGATGGATTTGTGCGTGATCCTCGAGATCCGCAGGAGCTTTTCGGAATAGTTGAGGCCAAAGGCCTTTATTTTCACAAGGACCCAGCCCGGAATGACTTCCGGGATCGGCACGTCCACAAGGCGAATATCTTCGGCGGGTGTGACTTTATCGATTACAACTGCTTTCATGGTTCCTCCTTTGATCCGTGTTCATCAGACAGGCTCTTGCGAAACTCTGTTCGAAATGAATTTGTGTGAACAATTCAAACAATCTGCACAAGCCTTAGAACTTCTCCTTCGCTCCCCGGCATTTCGCGATGGCCGGGCATCCTCTGCCCTGCTTTACAGTCCCCTGAACGAAAAATGAAGAACAAGCTCCTTCGAATTATCGATCCGGTACTCAGGATGCGTCTGCGCACCCCAGGTATCGTCTCCTCCGACGCCGTTCTGTGCAAGCCCTACCCGTACATGCGTGAAATGGATCGGAGGAAGCTCCACATCGTGCTGCGCATTGTCGATCTCGTGCGGTGTCCAGGGAAGGACCGAGACGGAGAGATCCTCTCCCTCAAAGCGCATTCCTCTTCCCCGCGCGTCAAGGACCTCCATGAACCGCACGCCTGTCTTATTCCCGCTCTCCTGCGGAACAAGGTAATCCGCGAGGTTTCCCTTCGCCGTTCCCTCATAGACGCCGAGC
>CADABA010000162.1 GCA_902785985.1 uncultured Lachnospiraceae bacterium | reverse complement strand
TCTTTTTCATTTTCAATATATCCGAGCACGAATACGAACGTCTTCGTCTCGCCGGCCGCCAGATCGAGGTCGAGCTCATGCGCGCCGATGGGTGACCAGCCGCTCGCGTGGGAGTTGGTGAGCTTTCCTGCCTGAATCGCTTCCGGAGCAGCGGGGCTTCCGTAAACGCCGAGGAAGCTGTCACGGTTCGTGTCGTACGCGTCGACCGGTGCGTTGACCGAGAAAATGGCGTAATGCTTGCGGCGCTCGCGATACTCTGTCTTGTGATAGATCGTGGAACCGTCGATCTCAACTTCTCCGGTGCTGTAGTTGCGCTGGAAGTTCGTCATGTCATCCATCGCGTTCCACAGGCAGAATTCCACATAAGAGAAGAGGGATATGCTGCGCGGGGAAGCGTCCTTGTTGGTCACGCTGACCTTCAGGATCTCACAGTTGTCGCCGATCGGGACAAATGCAGTGACCTCGGCCGCGATCTTATTCTTTTCGCCGTAGAGGACGGAGTAACCGATTCCGTGACGGGTCTTATAATCGTCGAGCGGTGTCTGGGTCGGCTGCCATCCCGGATTCCAGATCGTATCGCCGTCCTTAATATAGAAGTAATGGCCGTTGCTGTCCTTCGGTGTGTTGTTGTAGCGGAATCTTGTAAGGCGGAGAAGCTTGGCGTCTTTATAGAAGCTGTACCCGCCGCCGGTGTTCGAGATCATGGTGAAGAATTCTTCGCATCCGAGGTAGTTGATCCAGGGAAGCGGCGTTTTCGGGGTCGTGATCACATATTCTTTGTTCTGGTCATCAAAATAACCGTATTTCATAAAGGAACTCCTTTCCATAAGAATCGAAAAAAAGCAGATGCTGTCTCTAATGACAAATATAAGGTAGAAATACGAAAAATGCAAGGCAATTTTCGCTTTCGAAAAGGATTAAGTGGGGGTTTTCAGAAACACTTTCGAGCGGGTTTTGTCATTTTCGAAACAGATACGTTTTTCGATATTGTGAATATGCCACAAAAATCGGTCTAAAATATCGTATAAAACGACGAAAGAGTGAAATTTCGAAAAGATCAGTTGACTTTTCGGAAGAATGAGGTATGATGAAATCACGAAAACGATTAAGGAAAAACGATTGAGAGCTTTTCCAAAAGGCAGCAAGGAGGGCAGCACATGGTATCACTGAAAGATATCGCTGAAGCCTGCGGGGTCTCAGTCGCAACGGTCAGTAAGGCGCTCAACAATCACAGTGATGTGAGCCAGTCGAGAAGAGAGCAGATCAAGAAAAAAGCGAATGAGCTCGGTTATCTTCCGAATATGGCTGCCAAGGCGCTGAAGACAAAAAGTACGCATGACATAGGAATCCTGTTCGCGGATGCCCATAACAGCGGGCTCACACATCCGTTCTTCTCGGAAGTTCTCGAGGGACTCAAGTCCGAGGCCGAGGAGAAAGGGTACGATCTTACATTTATCAATACAAGATCAAAGATGAACAGAATGTCCTATCTGGAGCATTGCCTCTATCGGAATGTTGACGGAGTCGTTATAGCATGTGTGGATTTCCTTCAGCCCGAGGTCGTAGAGCTTGCACAGTCCAGGCTGCCTGTAGTGACGATCGATCATTTGATGGATTCCTGCGCAACGATTTCTTCCAATAATCTTGGGGGAATGCAGAAACTTACGGAATATGTGGTGAGCCGGGGCCACAGAAGGATCGCCATTATTCACGGAACACCATCCTCAGTGACCAGCGCGAGAATGGCAGGCTTCTACCGGACACTTGAAGCGCACGGGATCGACATCCCGGATCACTACGTTGTGGAGAGTCCCTATCTGGATGACGAGGTCTCCTATGAGAAGACGAAAGAGCTTCTGGCCCTCCCGGAAAGACCGACCTGCATCATGTATCCGGATGATTACACCTGTATTGGTGGCATGAACGCGATCAGGGAAGCGGGACTTCGGATCCCGGAGGATATATCGGTCACAGGATATGACGGTGTCCAGATCGCAAGGATGATGAGTCCGAAGATCACGACGCTCAGGCAGAATATGAGGCTGATCGGGCAGATGGCCGCAGATAAGGTGATCGAGCTGATCGAAAAACCGCGCACCGCGATGCGGAGCAACAGGATCATAGACGGAGAAATCTTTGAAGGTGAATCCGTTGCAATGATAAATAAGTAACTTAAGTAACCAGAGTGATTGTTATGAAGTCAAAGACTTCAGAAAACAATAAAGTTCTAATTCCTAAGGAGGGAAAAAAACATGAAGAAGAGATGGCTTGCAATTGGCTTGACCGCAGCAATGATCACAAGCATGGCAGCATGCGGCGGTTCATCATCCACAGCATCTAAAGCAGAGTCCAAACCGGCTGAGTCCGCAGCGACAGAGTCAAAACCGGCTGCTGAGTCCAAAGCTGCTACAGAGTCCAAGACAGAGTCCAAACCGGCTGCAGCAGGCGACGAAGGCAAGGTCCTTAACGTTGAAGTATGGAATGATGAGTTCATCAACCGCGTGACAGATCATTATCCGGGTTATGAGAAGGTTTCCGACACCGAAGGCAAGATCGGTGATGTTAAGGTCAACTGGATCATCACAGCGAACCAGGACAATGCTTATCAGAACAACCTGGATGAGGCACTTGCAGCACAGGCTGACGCAGCTGCTGACAAGAAGGTCGATATTTTCCTGGTAGAGGCTGACTACGCGCTTAAGTATGTCGACGCTGACGCCGACGTTGCTATGCCGCTGAAAGACCTCGGTATCACGGATGCTGACCTTTCCAAGCAGTTCTCTTATACACAGGATGTCGTTAAGGATGCCAACGGCGATCTCCGCGGCTCCTCATGGCAGGCTTGCTCCGCAGGCATGATTTACAGACGTGACGTTGCTCAGGAAGTCTTCGGCGTATCCGAGCCGGCAGATGTTCAGGAACTCTTCAAGGATTGGGATGCTTACAAGGCAGCTGCTGCAAAGCTGAAAGAGAAAGGCTACAAAGTAACAGCTTCCGCAAACGATACATACCGCGTATACTCCAACAACGTATCCGGCAAGTGGGTACAGGATGGCAAGGTCGTTGTTGATGAAAACATCAAGAAGTGGGTCGATGACTCCATGGAGCTTGTAAAGGCTGAGGAGACAGGTACATTCGATCTCTGGTCTGATGACTGGGCAAAGGGCTTCTTCCAGGATCCGGACGGCAAGGTATTCGCATACTTCGGACCGGCTTGGCTCATCAACTTCTCAATGCACGCTGACGAAGACGGTTCTGTAGGCAAGGCCGGTGGCTGGGCTCTTACGACCGGACCGCAGGGCTTCTACTGGGGCGGCACATGGATCTGCGCAGCACAGGGAACAGACAACCCGACACTCGTAAAGGATATCATCCTTACAATGACAACGGATGACGCTGTTATGAAGGATATCGCTGTCAAGGATTCTGACTGCGTAAACAACAAAGACGTCCTTAAGGATCTCGCATCTGACACAAGCTTCGGCAACGCTATCCTCGGCGGACAGAATCCGTATGAGATGCTTGCAGCAGGCGCTGAGCTCGTAGACATGAGCAACATCTCCATCTACGATCAGGGCTGCAACGAAGAGTTCCAGAAGGCTATGAAGAACTACTTCGAAGGCAACGCAGCTTCCTATGAAGATGCACTTGCAGAGTTCGAGAAGAACATCAAGGTCAAGTATCCGGAACTTGCATAATCAGATAAAGATTTTCGGAATACAGCAATAGGTGATTAATGAGGTGCCTGTCCGTAATGAGCGGGCAGGCACCTTTTTCGCCTCTGACAGTGTCCGAGCTGTCAGAGCAGTGAAATTCGAAAGCGATTTATCGGTTTCAGGACCGGCAGGACGGCACACTCGTATCGGATCCTGCCGAGCCGTGCTGCGGGTCCTGAAAAGAATCTGAAAATAATTTATTGCGGAGGGGTGCGTAAAATGCAGAAGAAAAAGGTAAGCGCAGTTACCAGCTACAATAAATGGGGATATTTTTTCCTGATTCCCTTTATTGTGATCTTTCTGATCTTCCAGCTGATCCCGCTGGTATCTACGGTCTACTACAGCTTCTTTGAGAACTACAGGTCAGGTCTCAAGCAGATCGGACCGAATTTTGTAGGATTAGGAAACTATGCAAAGCTTCTCAGCCAGAAGCATTTCCTTACTTATTTTAAGAACACAATGATCATGTGGGTCATGGGCTTTGTCCCGCAGATCATCGTCTCCCTGATTCTCGGAGCATGGTTCACAGATCCGTCCCTGAGACTCAAGGGCCAGAGATTCTTCAAGACAGTCATCTACCTGCCGAACCTGATCATGGCTTCTGCTTTCGCGATGCTCTTCTTCGCACTTTTCGCAGACAGCGGCCCGGTCAACTCGATCCTTATAAATGTCGGCATACTCGAAAAACCCTACAAGTTCATGTCCCATGTGTGGAGCGTCAGAGGGCTGGTCGCCTTCATGAACTTCCTCATGTGGTTCGGAAATACGACGATCCTCCTGATGGCCGGTATGCTCGGTATTGACTCCTCGCTCTTTGAGGCCGCACAGGTCGACGGCGCGACAGCGACGCAGATTTTCTTCCAGATCACCCTTCCGCTGCTCCGCCCGATCCTCGTGTATGTTATGGTCACATCCCTGATCGGCGGTCTCCAGATGTTCGACGTACCTCAGATCCTGACGAACGGCACAGGTGATCCGATGTCCTCCTCGATGACGCTGATCATGTTCCTGAATAAGCATCTGTTTAGTAAGAACTACGGTATGGCGGGTGCGCTCTCGGTCATCCTTCTGATCATCACGGGTATCCTGAGTATGATCATTTTCAAGACAACAGCACAGAATGAAGTGAAATAAGGAAGGAGGGAAGAAAAATGGCGAATAAAAAAGCAAGTGGCGGCGCATCCATTCATGTAAGAAGAGCGGTTTCCTATATCGTACTGATACTTCTGTCTTTCCTCTGCCTCTTCTGGTTCTACGTATTGTTCATCAACGCGACCAGATCGAACGGCGAACTCGGGCGAGGATTCACAGCGATTCCGAGCACACATCTGATTGAGAACCTGAATAACATGATGCACAGCTCGCAGCCGATGCTCTCGGGTCTTCGCAACTCGGTCATCATCTCGGCCTGCACAGCGGCTCTGTGCACATATTTCTCGGTCATGACGGCGTACGCGATCCACTCATACGATTTCAAGGGTAAGAAGGCGATCTTCACGTTCATCCTTGCAATCATGATGATCCCGACACAGGTCTCAGCGCTTGGATTCATTCGTTTGATGACCAAGATGCATCTGATGGATAACTTCATCCCGCTGATCATTCCGGCGATTGCCTCCCCGGTCACCTTCTTCTATATGAAGCAGTACATGGAGAGCAACCTCCCGAGTTCACTGATCGAAGCGGCCCGTATCGACGGCGCAGGAGAGTTCTACACATTCAACAAGGTAGTGCTTCCTCTGATGGTCCCGGCAATTGCGGTCCAGGCAATTTTCTCCTTCGTGTCGAGCTGGAATAATTACTTCACTCCGGCCCTTGTTCTTCACGATGATAAAATGAAGACCCTGCCGATCCTCATCGCCCAGCT
>CADABA010000161.1 GCA_902785985.1 uncultured Lachnospiraceae bacterium | reverse complement strand
TGTCAAGGAATACCGAGAGTACGGAAAATGTAATTCCGCCCGGGACCTCAAGCTCATACCAGAGGACCGGTTTTGATTTTTTCATTATTATCTTCAGATTATAGAGCATAAAATAAACACCTCTCTTCAATGTTCCTTATTGAAATGTTCATCCGTCTGATCATATTCCCCGTATTCGCAGCCCACATGGGTGGCAACGATCTCATCCACAATCTCCAGTTCTCTGCCTCTGCGCTCATACAGACGGATAATTCCCCGGCCGTTGCCTCCGTTCCACAGCCGGTTATGCTTTTTGCTGCCATCCGGAGCCTCATAATTTACCAACAGCATATCCTTCTTGCAGCAGGTAATTTCCGTATCCATCAGTGCATGTATGTTCTCCTGGGTCACATGCCAGTATACATTTTCCGCATCCTCGTGAAATGAGAACTTCGTTTTTACGTCCAGCCACACCTTGGAGAAATTAAAGTCGTATTCCTTCCCCTCGTACCAGAACACACCGAGGAGACGCCGGTCCAGGGGAACAAAATAGATTTTCGGACGGCCCCCTCCGATATCAAAAACACTGTTCGTAAGCATTTCTCCGGTCCGCCTGCTCTTTAAGTGATTGGAAGAAAGCCACACCCAGGGACTTGTAAAGTCACGCCCCCAGTTCTTATCAGCGTACCCGTAGGATGTCTCCGGAGTCACCAGATACCGTCTGCCGTTATATTCCACCCATCCGTCATATGTACTTTTCATGCCCTCCGCATGCCAGTACATGGCAAACGCCTCAATATTCCGCAGCGGTCTGCTCGCGCCGTACCCGACATTGAAAGCGATCTGTTTGTTTACAGTGAGGTCCCAGCGCATTTCTCCCGAATCGCACATCCACTCGGGGTGCGCGTTCACTTCCTCATCAGATATGCTGACACTTCCCTGCAGTTTCGTCTCTGAAGCATAACAGTCGTCCGCCTCGATGCTGTACGGAGCGTCCCCATGCATGGCGACATGATCCCAGCCGAAGAAACGGTGCAGCTGCGCATGATCCTCTCCCCATGCGCCGGCCTTCACCATCAAATAAGATGGTTTGATCCCGGCTTCTATGTTCGCCGGCAGCTGACCAAAAATCGGTCCGTCTCCGCCGAGTGCAGGGTTGCAGACATAAAACTCTATAAAAAATGCTTTCTCCTCTCCGGTCGTCTCTTCCTGCCCGGTAAAGGAGTGCCACCACCAGTCATATCCCTGATATTTTAAAGGGCCGTGCAACATGCATTCAGACCCTCAGGATCTTCTCCATCGGTTTCCCCTTCGCCAGTTCATCGACCAGCTTGTCCAGCTGGCGGATCTTTTTCATGAGCGGATCCTCAATGTTCTCTACCCTTACCCCGCAGACGGCCCCTTTGATCAGATCTGCTCGCGGATTGTAAGCCGGAGCATTCTCAAAAAACTCCGCATAGGTAATCTCCTGATCCATACTGCTCATGTCATATCCGGTCAGCCACAGGATGATCTCATCGACTTCCTCTTTTGTACGGCCTTTCCTTTCCGCCTTCGCCACCAGCAGCGGATACACCTTCGACACTTTCATATCAAATACAGACTGTCTCGGCATATTGAGCCTCCTCATTCATCACGCGTGATTTCCGGTCTCCCTGCACTATTCCGCGATATCCGGAATCAGCTTTCTCCATGCATCACGCATGGTTCCCGGTCTCCCTGCACCATTCCGCGATCTCCGAGATCAGCTCCAGAGGAAGATCCTCAGAGTAGTGAATTCGGATCGATCCTTTACTGTATTTGCATCCTGCCTGATCCAGCTTCTCTGCAAAATGAGCGACCGCCTCCGGGCCTGGATACAGACCGATATGCTTTTTATTTGCCGCAAAATGAATAATATTGTGGCCCTGCCAGTAAGTGGGCATCGACCATGCAATCTTCTCTGTTGCATCAGGCAGACTTCTCTTAAGCGCTTCCCGGACAGCATACAGCTGGCTGCGGAACTCCTCATCCTGCGCATTAATGTACTCGTCAATCGTTTTCGGGGCTTCCCCGCAATAATGACCCTGGTTTTCCTTCTTGAATGTGCGTCCGCACTTCGGGCATTTCCACATCGTTCTTACTTATCCCTTCCAAATACAGCAGTCCATCTCCATCTCATTCCCCCACCGGCTCAAGATACCGAACGGGTTTTCCGGCTGCCTTTGCATACTCGATCTCCGAACGGGTGCTGCTGCCGATATACCCGCCGACATTGATCACGAAGATCTCATCCGCCATATCGATCTTCCGCTTATGCATATCGTCCAGCATCTCTTTTGTCTTCGTCAGCGTTCCCTCGTCCATGTTCTCCCAGACTTCACTGTCGCCGGAGTGGCCGAAGAGACCGACACTGATCACAATATTTTCCTCCAGAGTCAGACGTTTCTGTGCTTCCATGAATTCGTCTTTGAAGCGGGTGCTGCCGCAGAGGGTAATGACTTTATATTTACCGACCATCGTTCTGTCCTTTTTATGACTGTGACAAAAGTATTAAAACTCTTCTCCAACCTGTTCAACTTGTTGCCCTTTATTGAAACCCGGTGCTATCCCTCGATTTCCGAAATCAACACATCGACTCCTGACTCTTCAATATCTGTAATGTTCTCTCATCCGGTTTCCCACCGAAAAACTTGTCCAGGACAGCCTGAAATGTCCCGCACTCCGGATCCGCCACCGAAAACAGCGTCATGCATGACCGGAGTTTCAGGTCATCCGGATACCCCATGACACGTCCTGCGTCATTTGTTTTCAGAGAAAGCAGGGCTTCACACAGTTCCAGCAAATGCGTGCGAAGCGTATCGTTCTTCAGGTAGTCCTTTGCCTCAGCAAGATTTTTGATCGCATATTCCCTGGATGTGTACGTCATACCCAGGCCGATGATCTGTGGGATCTCCCACCAGGACCAATGAGAAAGTTTACATCCGTTCTGCAGTTCCCGCAGAGCGTATGCGTGTGTCTGTTCCTGTGCTTTTAAATACTTCGAAAGATCACTCATAATTCCTCTTTTCTCTTTCCTTCCCGGAAAGTCTTTTCTTCCGCAGATATCCTGTCTTCCCGGATTCCTACCCATCCGTGGATATCTTTCCGTCCATAAATGTCTCTAAATGCTGTCTTCCACACAAGCCGCTCAGGTTATTTCAGCTTTGCGGTCCACTCCTCTTCTTTGAATCCTGTCAGAACAAATCCGTCACCGACCACCAGATCGAAGGAAGCTTTTTCGAGAGGCCCATCTCCCGGTAAGGAATGCCGCTCGTATTGAAGAAGCGCTTCAGGGGCAGTCCGCTTACGGCATAATATTCCCGCAGAGTTTCCTCATCCGGATGATCAGCCTTGATGTCAATGACTTCATGCTCTATTCCATTTTCATTCAACCACTTCAGGGCTTTCTTACAGGTGGTGCACCTGCTGTAGCAATATACTTTAATCATTGTCTTCCTCCAAATACCGGACAGCTGTTGCGGCTGCCGGAACATACTCAAATATCAACCAGGTACCGGAAACCGAACTGACTGAACAAAGCAGAATCAGATAGAAATTATTTGTTATTCTTCACCTTCTATTGCTGCTTCATCATCATCGACTAATTCAACATCTACATAACTGGCATCAACCACATCCTTGTAATACTCCGGGTCACAAAGATTGTAAGACATCAAATTCTTCCTGAGTTTCATACACCCGGGCTTGAACATTGCAAATGTCAGCCCACCTGATAATGCTCCTCCAACCACAGGAATAACAGATGCAACGCTGTCAGCAAATATCTGCTTTGTCATGCGAATACCAACAGAAACAGCCACTTTCTTCACGATCGGATAAATCGTCCCCTTTGTAAGAGCTTTCTGAGCAAGCTTCTTAGAAATCTGTTTAGCCAGAACTTCCGCAACCTTTTTGAGTGTTGTGGCTGCGCCCTGAACTCCAAACATTACCCCCATGAACAAAAGCATATACTGCATTGTCTCTGAATCCATATCGTCTTCATTTAGATCAAACTGCTCGAAACCATACAGATATGCCAGTTCCTGTTCGACCCTGAGGACGAACGCAAAGTAAGAAGTGATGTCTGCAACCGCAGCGCCTGCTGCAGCTGCACCACCGGGAATACTTGCCGCAATTGACAGGCCCGTTACTTTTGTGGATTCATAGTTGATCACCTGCTGAGATACTTTGTTAATGATATCCTTTGAAATTCCTGCTTTGGCGGGACTCTCTTTTATTGCTTGCTCCACCTGAGTTTCCCTGCAGTATTTCCTCAGTTCTTTTCGGAGAAATTTTGCACGATTGATCTTTACTCCGGGAGTCTTCATTGCAGTCATCAACACCTTTTCAAAGGTGAGCTCGTCCTTAATTTTATTTACAATCTCATTAGCCATGCTATTACATCCTGCCTCTTCATATGAAATTAGAATCTACCTGTACTTTACACTTTCGCTACCAAGTGCATCACGTAAAGAGAAGACTGTCATCTCATTCCAAAAAAATCCGAGTCATCGGGACTGACAAATGTCTCCTGAGCAGTGGCGGCAAAATCATCTTACCGCGCACATTCGTCTGCTTTAATGATTCTGATTCCATCAATCAGTTCCTGTATCTCAGCCTGTTCACGTTCATCAAGTAATCGGTTACTTTATCTCGTATCCTGCATCCTTCAGGACCCTCAGCGACTTCTCAAAGTTCTTTTCCTTTGTCAGGATATAGTCCGTGTTATACGTTGAAATGGCAAAAATACCAATTCCATTGGATGCGAGCACCTTCGAGATTCCGGCCAATATTCCGATCAAAGAAAAATCCAACTGCCCGATAATGCGAAAGCCTCTCCATCCGTCATCCCGATCAGTCGTGTTATCCGGGACAAGTGCCTCCGGACAGACCAGAGAGTTCTCCTCGTCTGTTGTCCCTGTAAAGCAGAACGGCTGTGTCAGGTCTATGCCGGAATAATCAGTCACTTTGCAGACGGAGAACCGGCAGTCGAGCGATTCAAGTTGGATCTTGTTTTCATTTTCCGAAGAATACTCTGCCGGCAAAACATTCCCATCGACCGCCTCCCACGTAAACACTTCTCCCCAGACAGAGTCCAGGAAAGCTGTCAGGATACGTTCGTATTCCAGATAGCAATCCGGATGCAGCACAAAGATGTACGAACGCTGGGTCCCTCTGTGAAAGGTGACTGCCAGGATCTGCGCATCTCTGATATAGTCTCTGATCTGTACCTTTGCCTGCTCCCAGTCTTCCTGCTTTCTTCTGCCCTTATGGCAATAGAAGACAACATTTCTCCCGCTTTCATAATAATCAACAACTTCCTTCGGAAGGATAAATTTCTCACTGTCCTTCATCTTTGCTGTCTTCCGATAACTGATGCCGTTGTCAGGATCCGCAAAAATGAGATCCGCATCCTTCAAAAGAAGCGTTGAATTATTGAACCATAATCTGCGGACCATCTCCCTTGCATGTACTTCCAGAGAGCTGCTTTTCAGGTACTCTCCAAAGAAACAAGCCCCAGGAATGATTCCGGCCTGCTCGATCATGTTGACATCCTTGTCGGAACGACCGGCTATCTCCTGAAGGGCATCGAACAGCTCCGGGTCATAAATTCTTTCTTCCGGACGCTTCAAGTAGTCCGTAAATTTGCCGTCAGCAGACCCGTCATTCTCTGTCAAATACCAGTTAACACCGATCTTTATTCCACGCCCAGCCAGGAAGCGGAGCAGACCATATTTACCATAATCCCCTATATCGCCGACATATTGATTTTTCATGTGCTGCACCACCCTTATCTCATATGGTTATGCGATCCTTTACAGGATTTCCCGCTCCTCATCTATGATCTCCGCCTCCGTGTTCTCTTCCACGAAGAAGGAAATGTCCTCCATCAGACTGTCGGCGAAAGCATTGTGCGGGACAATGGCCGCAACACCGATCACGATAATCTGGTGGGTGTCCTGCTCATCGATCTCTGATGCGGAAACATTGTAGCGGTTCCGGAGTTTCGCAACGAGGCTCTTTACGATCATTCTTTTTTCTTTGAGGCTGTGGACCCAGGGGGCTCGGAGCCTGAAAGTCATAGTGGCTATTCTCATTGTCTTATTATTATCTTTCATTACTCTTCATTAAAGTAAAATTCTGCACGCTCAAGTACATAATTTTTTAATTCTTCACTGAAGCCCTCAAGATCCGCCGCTGTGATGACTCCATCGTGCATCAGCCTTGCGAGATCCCAGTCAATTTTGGACTTCTTGAGTATAAGCTGAACGCCCGGAGTTCTTTTGTCCGAATTAATTCGTTTCTCAAGGGCCCAGAACTTCTTCGATGAAGGCTCATCTCCGGACAACAGATCCAAATACTCTTTGATCAGTTTCTCCATGTGCGCTTCCTGCCACCCACCGATACGCTCTCTGAACAACTTCCAATCTGCTTTTGTAATATCAGCCATTCTGCTCCTTCCATTGTACTATAAATTAATGTTCATCTCTCCTTTATTCAGGCCACTTTGATGCAGAAGAAATATTGGTCACCAATATTAATCCTCTTAAAAAATACTTGTATAGTATCGTCTTATTGATCAACGCCGCATTATTATTTCCGCTTCGATTATCACCGGGCGGTTTTCCTACCGTAACCATATATCTCGAATCTCCGTGATAAGTAATCTTGAAATGTTTGCCAGCTTCCGAAATTTCAAATCCAAGGCTTAACATTTACTGACACAACGCACCGGTCAAATTCTTATATCCTTTGAAAAGAGCTTTTATACGCTGCTTTCTCTCATCACGCAAATGATAATACGGATTGTTCTCCAGTATATCTTCCAGAACGTCTGCTTTTCTGGTAGCTTTTTCTATAGCTGACAAGGTTTCTGTAATCAAATGCAGCAATTACAGTTTTGCCGGTACCAGCATGAGTCAAGATGCTGACAGTTCTGTTATCAATATGTTAACTCTTTACAATTTGGACAGTTCATGCGGCACCCCCATTTGCCCATCGGCATTCGTTGCTATATAGATTGCACAGTTCCCAATGTACTTTGACCAATACCTGCCTTGCGATTCCGGGGTCAAATATTCCAGCAGACCTTTCATCACAATTGCGTGCGTTGAGATCAGGATATTTCCCCGAAGCTTCCGAATATCTTCCAGAAATGCACCGGCTCTGCCGATTACTGATGACAGCTGCTCCATCCCTTCAGGCGCCGGGTTGTTAATAAAATCGCTGAAGAAAGTGAGAAGTTCGGGGGATAAATGGGTCAGATCTGTGCCCTCATACGGTCCATAATCCATTTCTATCAGGCGCTCGTCAATAACAGGCCTTATCTGCGGAGCTATGATTTCAGCAGTTTGAACCGCACGTATAAGCGGGCTGGAATACACATGCGCAAATGTCACATCGCCAAGACATGCCGCTGCCTCCTCTGCCTGACGGACTCCCTCTTCATTCAGAGGAAAGTTGCTTCTCCCCTGAAGAACTTTAGCTTTATTTAGTTCGGTCTTTCCGTGTCTAATTATATAAATCATTTGTCACCACTCAATTTCAACCTTCGTCAGTACATATCCTGCAGCCTCATACAGCTCTTCTGCTTCAGGAACTGTCAATTACTCAGCATTCTTTCGCATTATTTGTTTTCCGCAAAAGCAGCTGCCTCTTCGATCCACGAAAGCAGCTCCTGATCTATCTCTTCCACAGAACCGATCATCACATGATGCGTCCAACGGTTCGGATAAGGCTCAACGGCCACATCAATACGAGCGGATTCTTTCCTGTATGGCATTCCAAACGTGATTGTCAGAAACGGATCCGGACGGTTCTTTACTCTGCGGACCGGAGCAAAAGACACTGCCGCATACATATGCCTGTTAAAGAAAGAAATCTGCGTTTTCTTAACCTCGATTCTTGTATCCGGCACTTTCTCCAAAACAGCTTCCCGAAAACTCTCATACAATGGCAGCGCATCCTGCTTACTGTCAAAGAAAAACAATTCATCTGCGGAAACAGTACTGTCAGATTGCACTTTCACTTATCTCACCTCATGATCCCGCCGTTCACTCACGGTCGGATATCCATTCACGATCCTGTGCCAACATGGGCAGTCTTTGTCATGGTCATTGATGATCCCGCACGCCTGCAGATGGGAATAAATCGTGATTGCACCGACATACTTGAAGCCGCGCTTCTTCAGGTCTTTGCTGATCTTGTCAGACAGGCCGTTGCTGACCGGGATCGGCCCGACATCATGCCCCTGATACAGAATCGTCTTTCCTTCGGAATAACCCCAGATGTAATCACAGAAGCTGCCAAACTCCTCGCGCACTTTCCTGTAACACCGGGCATTGTTGATCACTGCCCGCACCTTGCGCGGCGACCGGATCATTCCTTCCGTATTCAGGATACGTTCCACATCCGAATCGTCATATTCTGCAATCCTGTCAAACTCGAAATTGTCAAAGCACTGCCGAAAGATCTCACGCTTCTTCAGCATAAGATCCCAGCTCAGACCACACTGCAGGCATTCCAGTGTCAGGTGCTCGAACATGTGCCGGTCATCATGTACCGGAATTCCCCATTCGGTGTCATGATATATTCGGTTGGCCTCATTCATCCCTGCCCAGGTACAGTACCCCATCTCATTCCTCCAACGATATACCCGCCGACATTGATCACGAAGATCTCATCCGCCATATCGATCTTCCGCTTGTGCATATCGTCCAGCATCTCTTTTGTCTTCGTCAGCGTTCCCTCGTCCATGTTCTCCCAGACTTCATCATCGCCAGAGTGGCCAAAAAGACCGACGCTGATCACAATATTTTCCTCCAGAGTCAGACGCTTCTGGGTTTCCATGAACTCGTCTTTGAAGCGGGTGCTGCCGCAGAGGGTGATGACTTTATATTTTCCGACCATATCTGTTCCCCTATCTCTCCCATTATACCCTCATCCTGGTTCTCGGATAATGACACGACCGGCAGAACCTGATCAGTTTCCCTTTTTATGACAAATGGAGAAGGATCATACTTCCTGCTTCTTCAATATCCGTAATGTTCTCTCATCCGGCTTCCCGCCGTAAAACTTGTCAAGGACAGCCTGAAATGTTTTGCACTCCGGATCCGCCACCGAAAACAGCGTCATACATGACCGGAGCTTCATGTCATCCGGATACCCCATGACACGCTCTGCGTCATTCGTTTTCAGAGAAAGCAGGGCTTCACACAGTTCCAGCAAATGCGCACGAAGCGTATCGTTCTCCAGGTATTCCTTTGCCTCGGCAAGGTTTTTAATGGCATATTCCCTGGATGTGTATGTCATGCCCAGACCGATGATCTGGGGAATCTCCCACCAGGACCAGTGAGAAGATTTATATCCATTCTGCAGCTCCCGCAGAGCGGATGCGTGTGTCCGCTCCTGTGCTTTTATGTACTTTGAAAGATCGCTCATAATGCCCCTTATCTCTTTTCCTCATGACTTCATCAGATCAACAATGGATCTACCGTCTTCCTCACTGCCTGTTCCGTTTATTTCAGCTTAGCCGTCCACTCCTCTTCTTTGAATCCGGTCAGAACAAATCCGTTGCCGACCACCAGCGGACGCTTCACCAGCATCCCATCGGTCGCCAGAAGGGCCAGCTGTTCATCCTCACTCATCGTCGGAAGCTTTTTTGAGAGGCCCATCTCCCGGTAAGGAATGCCGCTCGTATTGAAGAAGCGCTTTAGGGGCAGCCCGCTAACGGCATAGTATTTCCGCAGAGTTTCCTCATCCGGGTGATCCGCCTTGATGTCTATGACTTCATACTCGATTCCGTTTTCATTTAACCATTTCAGAGCTTTCTTACAGGTGGTGCACCTGCTGTAGCAATATACCTTAATCATCATCTTCCTCCAAATATCTGTTAGTTTTAAAGTGAATGTCGCCTGCCGTAAGGCAACCTTGTTCACTTTCGTTGGGTTTTAAGCTGATTACGCATAAGCGGTGGAATATACTTGTCGAGAACCATCAGCAGATTACTTCTATTTATTCTA
>CADABA010000160.1 GCA_902785985.1 uncultured Lachnospiraceae bacterium | reverse complement strand
CAACAATGTATCAACGATGATCCAGGTCTTTTCAAGAGAAAGACTTTCCGAATACATCGTTGAGACAGAGACATTTGTGCTGCCGCTGCTCAAAGAAGTAAGACGGACCTGGCCCGAATATGGCAACCTGACGCATCTTGTCAAAATTCAGATGGTCCCGATGCTTGAAAGCGCCAAGCTTCTTCTGCTGATGTCGGGTAGGCATACTCCTGCACCTGCAGGAGTTCCGGAGACTTAACGGAAGGCATGAGACGGGTCGGAATTTAAAAGCCGGGGAAAGTCTGCCGGAGTTTACGTCGGTGGATGGAAATGGGGGGGCAGCATCTGTTCCGTATCCCGACGTTGCTAAGATCCGCATGCAGGTTTAGATCTTTCTGCTGCAAAGAGCGGCAGAGAAGGGGGAAAGTCTTATGTATGAACAAGATTATATCATGCGGCTCATAAAGGAAATGGTAAGAACGCTCCTGAAGCTTTTATTCAACATAGATTCTCAGTCACCTTCAGCAGAACTGCTGGAGAACGATGAACAAAGACAGACGTTGGAATCTCTGCTGAACATGATTGATGAAGGCAGGATAAACGAAGCGGAAAACAGGCTGTATGATATAATCGAGACTCCGGATGGAGGTGATTTAAAAACAGCGCTGCTGTTTTATTCTTATCTTAATGAAAAATCGGATGAGTTCCTGGAAGAGCATGATTTTGACCGTGATGAGGTAAAACAGGGGTTGGAAAGTGTAATATCAAAATACGGAGTTAACGGTTTTACAGATATTTTTACAGAGTAAGTGTCATCGGATCAGCGCGGGATACCCGTGACTGCAGGCATGAGTCAGTTAATGGGAAGTAATACGAAAGGCGCCGGAAGAATAACCGGTGCCTTTTTCATGTTCTTTTGCAGCTGCGTCGTGCAAATCTAAGATGGAAATGTAAGGTAAACCCGCTTATGATATAATAAGGCAGAAAGGCTGAAAAGAAAAATAAGTATAAAGTTGACAGGAGAGGATCTGTAATGCCGTTTAAAATTGTTCGCAATGACATCACAAGGATGACTACAGAAGCCATTGTCAATACAGCAAATGAAAAGCCGACCGTCGGAACCGGCTGTGATTTTGCTGTCTATAACGCCGCAGGTTATGATGAGCTTCTTTCCTGGCGTAAGAAGTATATTGGCACGGTGGAAGAAGGAGAAGCCTTTATTTCTCCGGGATTTCGGCTTCCGGCAAAATATATTATTCACACTGTCAGCCCGCTCTACATCGATGGGAAGCATGGGGAGGAGGAACGCCTCAGGTCATGTTATCGAAAAAGCCTTGCGTTGGCAGTGGGGCACGGGATACGTTCCATTGCGTTCCCGTTGATCTCGACCGGTGGGTTTGGGTATCCCAAAGAAGAAGGGATGCGAATTGCGGTCGATGAGATCCATGCGTTTCTTCTCAAATCGGATATGCAGATCTTTCTGGTAGTATTCGATGAGAGAGCGACACGGATGGGAAGAAGTCTGTATCCGGATCTGGAAGCGTATATTGATCGTAATTATGTGCAGGAAAAACGGGCAGAGGAATACGGATATGCTTTTTTTGCTGCACGTGAAGCCGGAGAAGGAGCTTTGCCCGAAGTGCCTTATGCTGCACGTGAAGCCGGAGAAGGAGCTCAGCGCCAGACGTATCATGCTGCATATATAGCCGGAAATGATGCTTCGAACCAGATAAATGCCGGGGGACTTGCTGCTCCGGGTAAAAAACGTGAGAAACGCGAGAATCGACGAAAGCCGGGTCTCTTTGAGCGTTTGAAGGAAGCAAGATGGAAAAAAGCTGCGAAAGAGGACGTATTATCATCGCCTTCGGCTGCGAGACCGGCGGACGAAAAAGAAACCTTATCACAGCCTTTCTCTGCGGAACCGGTGGACGAAAAAGAATCGTTACCGCTGCTGTCAGCGGCAAGCCCCCCGTATAATTACGGAGCGTATCCGGAAGCACCGAATTATTACGAAGCGTATCCTGGAGCGGCGTATTCAGAAGAACCGGATTTTGAAGCGCCGAACTTCGACGAAGCGGATTCCGAAGTAACATATGGAACGTTTTCAGGAGAAATGGCTCTGGAAGAGGACGATGCCATTCTTGAACTGGAGCGCAGGCTCGCAGAACGGATCGCCCATATGTCCGATACATTTCCTGAGTATCTGCTGTATCTGATCCGAAAAAATGGTCTGGATAATGCAGATGTTTACAAGAGAGCTATTGTCGACAAAAAAGTGTTCTCGAAGATAAAGAACAATCCTGATTATCATCCCAAAAAGCTGACGGCACTTTGTCTGTGCGTCGGCGCGAGGCTGAATATTGATGAGACAAGGGATCTGCTTGCCAGGGCCGGATATGCCCTTTCGCCCTGTGACAAGACGGATATTATCTTCTCGTATTTTATTGAACATGGGATCTACGATATGATCGAGCTGGATATTCAGCTCGAAGAACACGGACTGCCATGCATCATAGCCTGATGAATGGTCGCCCCGGGGGCGACCGTTTGTCAGATGCATTTTGATATACTGACCTCACACAAGGAGAACATACGCTGCTGAAAGCGGCAGAAAGTGAGGTCAACTGTGAAAAAGGGATTGACGGAACTGGTATTTATTCTCGACCGCAGCGGGTCGATGTCCGGGTTAGAGGAAGATACGATCGGAGGATTCAATGGTCTTCTTTCGAAACAGAGAAAAGAAGAAGGCGAGGCATATGTATCGGTAGTGCTTTTCGATGATCGGACGGAAGTTCTATATGACAGAGTCGACATTCGGAAAGTGGAGCCGATGAATGATAAGCAGTACTATGTGCGGGGATGTACGGCGCTTCTGGATGCAGTCGGCGGTGCGATCCATCATATCGGGAACGTCCACAAATACGCCCGTGAAGAGGATGTTCCGGAGAAAACGCTGTTCATCATTACGACGGATGGCATGGAAAATGCGAGCCGTGCTTACAGCTATGAGAAGGTCCGCCGGATGATCGGGAGACAGAAAGAAAGGTATCATTGGGAATTTTTGTTTCTCGGCGCGAATATTGACGCGGTCCGGGTGGCCGGGAGGTTTGGAATTAAGGCGAATCACGCCGTGCGCTATGAGCATGATGAGATCGGAACACGTCTCAATTATGAAGTGATGTCGCAGGCTGTCAGCTTCGCAAGAAACGCAGGTTCCGCAGCAGAGATGGAGTGTATGTTTGACAAGGATAAGCTCCTTCGTCCGATTCGTGAGGACTATCAGAGGAGGCATCGCAGCTGAAAGCCGGGGATTGAGAAAAGAGGATCAGTTAAAATTATGAGGGAAATGAGAAAATTTATCAGAGAAGAACTGTCAGGCTGGGAGAAATGGGAGGTCGCCTGGCTCCTTGCAGCATGTACTGTGATTGCAGTTCTTTCAATAGATCCTGCTGAAGCACAAGCTGAAGGAGATGGAGGCGGTCAAAGAAAGCAACAGACTGCTGTTCGTGGACACTGATGCACTGATCACGAAATTTTTCTCCGGATTTCTCTTTACGGATCCGGATGTGAGAAAGAGGAATGATGCCCTGGCGGACGCGATTACAGCGATCAATCATTTCGATCTGATCCTCTTTCTTGAGCCGACTGTAGCTTTTGTGCAGGATGGCACAAGAAATGAAAAACTGCTGACTGACCGGGAAGGATATAGTCAGCAGATCAAGGACCTGTTTGATGAGGCCGGTATGAAATACCATTGCATCGACGGGGATTACGAGGAGCGCTATCTCACTGCAAGGAAATTGATCGGAGAAGCTTTTGGAATATAAGTTCGTGGTCGACACGCACAGATCCTTCTGCCGCAGACAGGAACTGTTGGAAGATGGATCGTCAGAATACAGAGAAGGGCAATCATGAGTAAAAAGGGAGCTAAATTATTATCAGCAGTTCTGCTGGCATACATGCTGATCATATGCGCAGGGGTAGTATTTGCGAACGTGCTGGATGAAAGAGAAATGGTAAACGTCTGGCTTGCCATATTGGAATACATACCATTCGGCAAGATGTTTGGAGAGATCAGTATGAAACTGTTCAATGAGTCTTTTGGACTCGGCAGTAATATGGCTGATTATGTGCTGGGACTCAATTCCATGAGGCCGGCCGACTTTTTATTCGATCTGTGCAAAATCATGGTGACTGGCGCTTTAATCGATGCAGTGGGTTTTGCTCTTCAGTCCATGATTGGTGTTTGGGGGAAAAAGGGTGTTTACAGTACGTTCATGAAGGCGATCTGCGGCATTGTGAGTGCTTTCATATGCACGGGACTTGCAATCATTGTACTGGGTATATTCGGTAATCAGCTGGTGAATCTTCCGGGTCCGGCACAAATTGCGGCAGCGGGATTGACCACATTGGTCCCTCTGCTGGCATCCGTTGGATTATTATATTTCGCGATCGGTTCAGGCATCGTGGCGGCTATTGTCATAGGGCTGACGAAAACACTGATTGTTAATATACTCAAGGTATCTGCCACTTATGTCTTCACGCTGTTGCTCGTGATGTTCATTAATGAAGGAGAGTATCTCAAAATCCTTCCTGCGTTGGGAGCATGGGCTGTAGTTATCGTTCTGATGATTGGAGTGGAAGAAATACTCCAGTCAGTTATTGAGAAATAATCTGCCCGAAGCACACCCTGAGCCTCGGGATGGATAATCCGGAATTCCTCCGATATATCGAATCCCTGACTAACATGGGAACATGAAGCCGCAGGATCTTGTCCGGCTTTACTGGTTTAATCTCTGACGCAGAATTCTAGTGATGAAAGTCTGAGATGAATGCGCAAAGTGAGACTTTTCTCTGACGTGGGATACAAACCCGCGTCAGAGATTAAAGCCTCCGGCGGATCGCAGCCGCGCAGGGTGCGAAGCACTTTCCCCTTTGCGCGTCTGCGATCCGCCGGAGGCGTTCCGGATAGATTCAGATATTATCAGTCTCAAATCAAATCAGGCTGTTCAGATCCACATATTCATATCCGAGAGCATCAGCCACATTTTTATAGGTAATCTTACCGTCGTATGTATTTACGCCTGATGCAATGGCCGGATTTTCACACGCCTTCTCAAGACCTTTCCCCGCAATCTCCAGTCCGTATTTCAGGGTGGCGTTGGTCAGAGCAATTGTGCTTGTGCGCGGAACAGCACCGGGCATGTTTCCGACACAGTAATGAACGACGCCTTCCTCGATAAAAACAGGATCGTCATGCGTCGTCACATGACTGCTTTCGCCGCAGCCGCCCTGGTCAATAGCGACATCAACAAAGACGGCTCCGTCCCTCATCTCAGGCAGATACTTTTTCTTGAAGAGTTTTGGCGTTGAGCCACCGGGGATCAGTACAGAGCCGATGACGAGATCCGCATCCTTTACCACCCGCGCAATATTTGATTCACAGCTGACCAGCGTCTGAATACGTGCGCCGAAAAGATTGTCCAGCTCAGCCAGCCGTTTGAGATTGACGTCAACGATCGTCACATTCGCACCCATGCCTACAGCGATCTTGCAGGCGTTCATACCGACGGTACCGCCGCCGAGAATGACTACGTTCGCCTTGGGTGTACCGGGAACGCCGGCCAGCAGAATGCCTTCC
>CADABA010000159.1 GCA_902785985.1 uncultured Lachnospiraceae bacterium | reverse complement strand
GCGGACATAGATCAGATTCCGTCCGTCTTTTATGGCCTGTTCGACCATCGGCTCCATGAAGAGCCTGAATTCGCTGAGATCGGACACCTGCCAGACGACATTGTCTCCCAGGCGGATATGATGAAATGCTTCATCCATCTCCGGGATCCCGGACTTTATTTTCTCAAAAGCTGCCATCGCGGATGCCTCCTTTTCGCATACCAGATTCCATGCGATTGCGAAAGTCTGTGCTTCATGGACATAGTGTGAACAATTCCATTTCGCACAGAGTTTCGCAAGTGCCTGAATCACATCCCCGCGTCAGAGTTCAAGTACCGCCTGTACGACGAAAGCGCCGGATTCGGATCAGAATCAGCGCATGCGTACCTTCTGCTCCGGCGGTTCCAGCCGCCGCGCAATGAAGATACCGCTGTCACACGGTATATCCCATCAGGTACTCGTCCACCTCCCGGGCACACTCCCGGCCTTCGGTGATCGCCCAGACGACCAGCGACTGACCACGGTGCATGTCGCCCGCAGTAAAGACACCGGGAAGACCCGTTTTGTAATGGCCCGGCTCCGTCATGACAGCGCCTCTGCCCGTGAGCTCCGCCCCGAACGCCTCCGCTGTGTAGGGCTCGCATCCGACAAAACCGGCTGCGATGAGGAGCAGATCGCATTTCAGTGTCTGCTCGCTCCCCGGGACTTCCACGAGCTTCCGGTCCTCCATCTTCACCTTCACGGTCACGATGCTCCGGAGTTTTCCGTTTTTCCCGGTAATGTATTCCTTCACCGTCGTCTCATAGATTCTCGGATCGCTTCCCCAGAGGGCGATTCTCATGGCCGTAATCCGTCCTCTTCGTCTTCGGCCACTCCGGCCACGGATTGGACGGAAGCCTCTCTTCGGGCGGCTCCGGCATCATTTCGAGAGCCGTCACCGACTTGCAGCCGTGGCGGATGACCGTGCCGATGCAGTCATTTCCGGTATCCCCGCCCCCGACGACGACAACGTGCTTATTCTTCGCGCTGATGAAGCCGCCGGAACGGAACAGGCCTGCCGAGGTGTGATCGTTCGTCTTGAGAAGGCTCTTCGTCGTACTCTTCAGGAAATCTACGGCATAGTGAATTCCGGGAATCGCTGCCGGATCGGCCCCTGGCAGGGCTCTTGCCTTCTTTGCACCGCAGCAGAGAACGACCCTTCCTCCTCCATGAGCTTCTGCCTTCTCGTAATTACGGATTTATCGAGCTTCATATTCGGAATTCCGTACATAAGAAGCCCTCCGATCCGGTCCTCCCGCTCATACACGTGGACGGTATGCCCCCTGTGGTTCAGCTCATCGGCGACAGCGAGACCGGAGGGTCCGCTGCCGACGACTGCCACCCGCTTGCCGCTCCGGATCTCCGGAATTCTCGGGACCACGCGTCCGTTCGCGAACGCCCACTCGATGAGATAGAGCTCATTGTCATGGACGCTGACCGGATCGCTGTGCTCACCGCAGGTACAGGCTTTCTCGCAGAGAGCCGGACAGACTCTCCCCGTGAATTCCGGGAAGTTGCTGGTCTTACTGAGACGCGCGTACCCGTGTCCTCTGTGCCTGAGCCAGATCTGGTCATTCCATTCGGGAATCAGGTTGTGGAGAGGGCAGCCGGTGACCATACCGGAAAGCTTCATGGCGGACTGGCAGAAAGGCACTCCGCAGTTCATGCATCTGCCCGCCTGTCTTTTCCTCTCCTCGTCGTCAAGCGGTATATGAAATTCTTCAAAGGTATGTATCCGTTCTGAGACAGGTACGTCCGTATTGTTCTTCCGTGCGTAGTCCAGAAATCCTGTTGTTTTACCCATTTGTGCTCACCACCTCACCTGAATAATGCTCTTTCTATAATCTGGAGTCTCGAGGCGCCTGCGAAACATTGTCCGTAGAACTTCTTCATGAGCGAAAGATGTGGAATGAGCAAAAACCGTTCTGTCTGAGCGAAGCGAGTTAACGTTTTTTGCGAATGTTTTTCCACATCTTGAGTGAGTGTTAGAAGTTCTTGGCGCGGAAGCCGTTTGAATGTTCATACAATTTTATGGAGGACATATTTCGCAAGCGCGTACCTGAACATGAAGATCACCCGCAGATCTCCCGAAATGCCTCGAGCACCGCATTGTCATGGGATATCCCCTGCTCCTCAAAACGCCCGATCGCCGTCAGCATTCTCTGATAGTCGTTCGGAACGATCTTCTTGAAGTCAGGCAGCCACTGCTCGAAATTCCCGAGGACCTCCCCCGCGAACTCCGATCCGGTCTCACGATAATAGTCCTGAAGGATCTCTTTTAATTCGGCGATATCGTACTTTTCCGTGACCTCGCGAAGAGAGGCCATCTCCTTGTTCATCCGCAGATACAGCGTGTGCTCTCGGTCAAGGACATACGCGATGCCTCCGCTCATGCCGGCCGCAAAGTTCTTGCCGGTCATGCCCAGAATGACCGCCCTGCCGCCTGTCATATATTCAAGGCCGTGGTCTCCGCAGCCCTCTGAGACGGCGACCGCACCGGAATTCCTGACGCAGAACCGCTCACCCGCAACGCCGCATACGTAGGCTTTTCCGCCGGTAGCGCCGTACAGGGCGACATTGCCGATAATGATATTGTCATGCGCTTTGTATCCCGCTCCGTCCGGAGGCGTGATGACGAGCTTTCCTCCGGAGAGGCCTTTGCCGAACCCGTCGTTGGCATCCCCTTTCAGGCGGATGGTAAGTCCTGCCGGGATGAACGCACCGAAAGACTGGCCGCCTCCGCCGCAGGCACGAACGGTGATGGAATCCTCGGGCAGGGAGGACCCGAACTGTTTCGTGATCTCACTTCCCAGGATCGTCCCGAACGCGCGGTCCGTGCTGGAGACCTCTGTCGTGATCTCCACCTTCTGCGTCCTGTCTCCTTCCGCATATTCCTTCAGGAAGGGCAGAAGGATCTCCTCATCCTTTGTTTTCTCAAGGTGGAAGTCGTAAACGTCCTCTTTCCGGAAATGATTTCCCGAGCTCTTGACATATTTCTGATCCAGAATGCCCGAGAGATCCGCTAGGCGGCTCCTTGTGACGGGCAGCTCGTCCTTTATTTTCAGGCAGTCGGTCCGCCCGATCATTTCCTCAAGTGTATGGAATCCCAGCGAAGCTATGATCTCGCGAAGTTCCTGCGCGATAAAGCGCATGAAGTTCATGACATGCTCCGGTTTCCCCTGGAAACGCTTTCTGAGCGTCTTATTCTGCGTCGCGATTCCTGCCGGGCAGGTGTCTTTTGAGCAGACACGCATCATCATGCAGCCCATGCAGACGAGCGGTGCCGTCGCAAATCCGAATTCTTCCGCGCCCAGAAGCGCGGCGATCGCCACATCCCGGCCGCTCATCAGCTTACCGTCCGTCTCAAGGATCACCTTGCTGCGGAGACCGTTCTCGATCAGTGCCTGATGTGTCTCACAGACGCCGAGCTCCCAGGGAAGACCCGCATGGTGGATCGAGGAGAGCGGCGCTGCACCGGTCCCTCCGTCATAGCCGGAAATCAGGATCACCTGCGCGCCCGCCTTTGCGACGCCGGAGGCAATCGTTCCGACGCCCGCCTCGGACACGAGTTTGACGGAAATTCTTGCGTCTCTGTTTGCATTTTTCAGATCGTAAATGAGCTGCGCCAGATCCTCGATCGAGTAAATGTCATGGTGCGGCGGCGGTGAGATCAGCGACACGCCCGGTGTGGAGAAACGCGTCTCAGCGACCCACGGGTAGACCTTCTTGCCCGGAAGATGTCCTCCCTCGCCCGGCTTCGCGCCCTGCGCCATCTTAATCTGGATCTCTTTTGCGCTGTTCAGGTAAGCGCTCGTCACGCCGAAACGGCCGGACGCCACCTGCTTGACCGCACTGTTATAAACTGTCCCGAACCGGGACGTGAGCTCGCCGCCCTCACCGGTATTGGACTTTCCGCCAAGCGTATTCATGGCGACGGCAAGCGTCTTGTGTGCTTCCTCCGACAGAGAGCCGTAAGACATCGCTCCGGTCTGGAAGCGCTTTACGATGCTTTCCACGCTCTCCACCTCGGACAGCGGAACGGCATCCCCTGCCCGCACAAAGGAGAGCAGGGACCGGATGGTATGCGGTCTTCCCGCGTCATCCACCAGGCGCGTGTACTCCCTGAACTTGTTGTAATCACCGGTCCGCACGGCCTGCTGGAGCAGAATGATCGTCTCCGGACTGTAGAGATGATCTTCTTTCTGCCTTCCGCTCCGCAGACTGTGGAAGCCGGAGGAATCCGGCGACGTATCCACCGCAAGACCGAGAGGATCGAATGCACGGTCATGGCGCACGGAGACATCCTCGCTGATCTCCCTGAGGCCGATCCCTCCGATCCTGCTCACGACGCCCGAGAAATAAAAATCGATGACTTCCCGTCCGAGCCCGATCGCCTCAAAAATCCTTGCAGACTGGTAGGACTGAAGCGTCGAGATGCCCATCTTGGCAGCCGTCTTCACGACGCCGTCGAGAAGGGCTTTATTGTAGTCATCCACGGCCGTGTGATAATCCTTATCCAGGACTCCCGAATCGATCATCTCGGCAATGCACTCATGCGCGAGGTAGGGATTCACGGCCCGGACACCGAAGCCGAGGAGGGTCGCCATCTGATGGACGTCCCTCGGCTCGCCGCTCTCGAGGACCAGGGAGACCGCCGTTCTCTTCTTGGTCTGGACCAGATGCTGTTCCAGCGACGAAACTGCGAGAAGCGACGGGATCGGCACATGGTTCTCGTCCACGCCCCGGTCTGAGAGGATCAGGATATTTGCTCCCTCCGCCGCGGCCCGGTCCGCGGAAATATTGAGCTGGGCAAGCGCTTTCTTCAGCGAAGTGTTCTTGTAATACAGAAGGGAAATGACCTTTGCGCGGAACCCCTCCTGATCAAGGGCTTTTATTTTCAGGAGATCTACCCCCGTAAGGATCGGCGCATTGATCTCGAGTACGCGGCAGTTGACCCCTTTCTCCTCGAGAAGGTTGCCGTCCGAACCCAGATAGACCGTCGTATCCGTCACGATCTTCTCCCGCAGAGAGTCGATCGGCGGATTCGTCACCTGCGCGAACATCTGCTTGAAATAATTGAAGAGCAGCTGATGCTCCGAAGAAAGCATGGCCACCGGCACGTCATGGCCCATGGAGCCGGTCGGCTCCACCCCGTTCTCCGCCATCGGCAGGATCTGATCCTTTATATCCTCATAGCTGTATCCGAAGACCTTGTAGAGTCTTTCGCGCATTTTCCGCGTGTGGACAGGGATCTTCTTGTTCGGAATAGTAAGCTCCGTGAGATGGACCAGATGTCTGTCCAGCCATTCGCCGTAGGGGTGGCTTCCCGCATAATATTCCTTGCACTCCTCGTCGGAAATGATCCGCTTCTTCTTCGTATCCACAAGGAGCAGCTTTCCGGGCTCGAGCCTCGACTTTTTGACAATATGCTTCGGATCGATATCGAGGACGCCGACCTCCGAGGAGAGGATCAGCTTCCCGTCGTCCGTCACATAATATCTGGACGGTCTCAGGCCGTTCCGGTCCAGCGTCGCACCGACGATATCTCCGTCTGTGAAAATGATCGCTGCCGGACCGTCCCACGGTTCCATCATTGTCGCGTAATAGTGGTAGAAGTCCTTCTTCTTCTGCGACATGAACCCGTTGTGTTTCCACGGCTCCGGGATCGTCACCATCATGGCGAGCGGAAGATCCATGCCGTTCATGTACATAAATTCCAGCGTGTTGTCGAGCATCGCGGAATCAGACCCCGTCGCAGAGACGACCGGGTAGATCTTATCAATGTCGTTATGAAGGATCGGAGACTGCATGGTCTCCTCGCGGGCGAGCATGCGGTCTATGTTGCCGCGGATCGTGTTGATCTCCCCGTTGTGGGCGATCATTCTGTACGGATGCGCGCGGTTCCAGGACGGCGTTGTATTCGTCGAGAAACGGGAGTGCACGACAGCGATGGCGGTCCCATAGTCCGGATCCTGCAGGTCGGGATAGAATCTCCGCAGCTGGCTCACGAGGAACATGCCCTTATATACGACCGTCCTCGAGGACAGCGAACAGATATAAGTGTCCTCGGAGCTCTGCTCAAATTCCCTCCGGACAACGTACAGGCGGCGGTCGAAGTCGATCCCCTTCGCGAGGGAAGCCGGCCTGCCGATAAAGCACTGTCTGATGCAGGGCATGCAGTCCTGCGCCGGCTTTCCGAGGATCTCCGGGCACATCGGCACATCGCGCCATCCGAGGAAGGGCAGACCTTCCTTTGCCGTGATGATCTCCAGCATGCGCATCGCAAAGGTGCGCTTCATCGTATCCTGCGGCAGGAAGAACATGCCGACGCCGTAGTCTCCCGCTGCCCCGACGGTGATGCCGCACTCCTCCGCGGCTTTCTTAAAGAAATCGTGGGAGATCTGCAGAAGGATCCCGACGCCGTCGCCTACCGTGCCGGAGGCATCCTTCCCTGCCCTGTGCTCCAGTTTTTCCACAATATGAAGCGCGTCATCAAGGACCGAGTGATCCTGCCGGCCGTCAATATTCACGATCGTACCGATGCCGCAGGCATCTCTCTCCCTGAAGATTGCCTCCAAATCAGTCCTGTTTTGTCCCATATGCGCTCCTCCTAAAGACAAAGGCAGTTGTTATCAGACTGAATCCGTTCGGATGTCGATTTCACAGCCGCAGATGATACTGCCTGCGTCATGCCTTGTATTTTGATATGGGAAAAAAGGCACCATCGGGCTTTGTTTCCTTACGATGTGCCTTTTTTCCGTATTATTGCGGCAGGCTCTATAGCCTGTGCCGGTATATTCCCAAAAATTCCTGACTCTCGCCTCTCGGTGAAATCCTCTCAATCAGATTATCGCAGCGAGTTCATCTCCGTCAGACAACTCAGCCGGACAATCTCATCGTGAGTACCTCAGAGAAATCATCTCAGAAGTCTCCTCAGCCGGATCATCTCAGCGAGAAGAGGACCTCCCCATAAGTCGGATACGGCAGATAGCTGTCCGGGATCAGGGCCTCCGCATGATCAATGCATGCGCGAAGCTCGCTCATATCCCCGAGGACGACCTCCTGGTAGAAGGAAGCCTGCGCCTGGATCTCCGCGATCTGCTCCGCCTTCTCCGTATCCTCTTTCAGTTTCTCAAGATGCTCCACGATCTTTCCGGCATCTTCATCGAGTGCGGCCAGCACCTTCGCTTCCACCGTGCAGGCTGCATCCGGAAGGAGGGCACGCTTTGCATTTCCCTCTCTTGCGAGATCATCCATATAGGAAATGAGCGCTCCCGTGAAATCCTTGCGTGTCATCTCCTGCAGCGTGAGCGACTCGATGTGGATCGTCTTGGCGTAGTTCTCAAGAAGGATCTCATATCTGGAGAACATCTCGTCACGTGTCAGGATCCCGGAAGAGCGAAAGGCTCTTCTCGGAGATCCAGCTCGGCATAGCCTCCGGGAGCGACCGCAGGTTCGCAAGCCCTCTCTTTGCAGCCTCCTCTACCCACTCGTCGGTGTAGCCGTTTCCGTTGAACAGGATCCTCTTGTGATCCGTCAGCATCTTCTTCAGGATCTCCCTGAGAGCGTCCTTTCTGTAATTTTCCGGGACTTCCTGCAGCGCGTCAGAGATCGTCTCCAGCACATCTGCGACCGCCGTGTTCAGAACGATGTTCGCGTTCGCGACAGACAGGGACGATCCCGGCATACGGAATTCGAATTTGTTGCCGGTAAATGCGAACGGGGACGTTCTGTTCCTGTCCGTCGTATCTCTTGTGATATGCGGCAGGACAGCTGCGCCCGTGCCCATCTGCGTCTTCCCGTGTCCTTCGAAGGCCACGCCTTTCTCCAGCGCATCCAGCACAAGGGAGAGCTCCTCTCCG
>CADABA010000158.1 GCA_902785985.1 uncultured Lachnospiraceae bacterium | reverse complement strand
ATTCATTACTGTTTTTGGTTTGTTCCATTCAAGAAACATTCAATGTAAAGAATTTTCGAGTATAATGTGTTTCGCTGTTCAGTTATCAATGTGCTCTTTACTGCTGTTCTTTGCGACAGCTTTAATAGAATATCAACTTGTCCTTAACATGTCAAGCACTTTTTTTATTTTTTTTATTTTTCTTTTGATCTTTCCCTTTGACTGCTTCTGACAGCTGAAGGAAACCGTTTATCTCAGCGGGGGATTGTAACCCACCACGGAGACGAGCAGGATATTGATCTGTCCCCCGCTTATAGAAGCGGGGATCTTCCCCACTGAGATAAAGCTGCAGGCATCCGTATTATCTCACAAGACTTCAGAATCTAATATGATCTGAAGAATACACAGGTCATCTGATCAAAATCGCCTCCCGGACTGTTTCGACCGGTATCATCCTGATCCCCTGAATACTTTTGCAGCTTTTCATGTTGGCCTTCGGAAGCACCACCGTCTCAAATCCAAGACGCTTTGCTTCCATCACGCGATTCTCCACCTGACTGACCGCCCTCACCTCGCCGGACAGACCGACCTCTCCGAACGCGACCAGCTTTTCGGGAATGACGATATCCTGATAGCTCGAGGCGATCGCCATCGTGATCCCGAGATCCAGCGCCGGCTCAGTCATCCGTATGCCGCCGGCAATATTTACATAGGTATCATAATTCGAAAGATCGATTCCGCACCTTTTTTCAAGAACTGCCGCAAGAAGATTCACGCGATTGTAATCCGTTCCGGCTGCCGTTCGCCGCGGCATCCCAAACCCTGTCCTGGCGACAAGCGCCTGGATTTCAAGAAGCAGCGGTCTGCTCCCCTCCACAGCACAGGTCACGACAGAACCCGAGGCATCGACCGGCCGGCCGCTCAGCATGTATTCCGACGGGTTTTCGACCTGAACAAGTCCGGAGCCTCTCATTTCAAAGACTCCGATCTCATTGGTCGATCCAAACCTGTTCTTTACGCCCCTCAGGATCCTGTAAGATGCATGGCGGTCCCCTTCAAAATAGAGGACCGTATCGACCATGTGCTCAAGGACTCTGGGACCGGCTACCGCTCCTTCCTTTGTCACATGGCCGACAATGAAGACCGATATTCCAAGTCCCTTCGCAAGCATGAGAAGGACAGCGGTCGACTCGCGCACCTGAGATACGGAACCCGGAGCACTTGACACCTCCTCGTTATACATCGTCTGAATGGAGTCAATGACACAGACATCCGGCTTCTGTTCTTCAATGATCTGCCGTATATCTGCCAGATTTGTCTCGCAGAGCAGATAGAGGCTGTCCGCCTGTCCGCCGATTCGATCCGCACGCATCCGTATCTGAGCAAGGCTCTCCTCTCCGGATATATACAGTACAGTCTTACCCCGTCCTGCCAGGTTCTTGCACACCTGCAGAAGAATCGTCGACTTTCCGATCCCCGGGTCTCCGCCGATCAGCATCATCGAACCGGTAACGATTCCTCCGCCCAGGACCCGATCAAGTTCTGAAAATCCGGTCGATGTACGCTCATTGGTCTCCGCAGTCACGTCCGCCAGCCTGACCGGACGGGCAAGCGTCTTCTTTCTTCTGAACTGTCCCTGTGCCGTTCTTCCCGTTCCGCCCGGCTCTTCAACAAAAGTATTCCACTCGTGGCAGCCGGGGCACTGGCCCATCCATTTTGTAGATTCATATCCGCAGTTCGAACAGTAAAAAATTGTTTTCCTGCCTTTCGAAGAAGCAGCTGCCATCTTTACGCCTTTCGGATCTTTACGTCAGCAGACTTTGCAATTCCCAGCTCTACGCTGAAAGAGAGCTTTCCTCCGAGGCTCGCTTTCTGAGCGCCGTATTCTTTCCCGTTAAGATAAACCGTATAGACTGCGCCCGGTTCTCCTTCCACTGTAATCTGGGCATCATTTCTTCCTTCAACAGTGAACTCCATTCCGTCCTCTGTGTATCGGAGTCCCATCACAGCTGTTCCCGGAACAGACTCATATACAAAGAGTTCATTGCGCTCGAGACGTGTGATCCCGGAAAACGTCTTTACTTTATACACATTCCCCTCAAATTCAAAATCAGAGCGTTTCGTCTTTTCTTCCAGCTCGTAGTTGCCAAAGCTGATTCCGCCGTCTTGTTCTGTTTTGATCAATGTTCTGATTACTGACATTTTTTTACTCCTCTATGGAAATTTATATTATCAAAGGTCCATGCTTCCGCACGGATCTCAGTGCACGAATTATTCCAGATCTCCATACTTCCGCACGGATCTCCGTTCGCAAATTATTCCGGGCCTCCATGCTTCCGCACGGATCTCAGTACGCAAATTATTCCGGATCTCCATGCTTCCGCACAGATCTCAGTACGCAAATTATTCCGGATCTCCATGCTTCCGCACGGATCTCAGTACGCAAATTATTCCGGATCCCTATGCTTCCGCACGGATCTCAGTACACGAATTTTATTTCATTTTTCTCGATGCGGCACGTGACCTCACTGTCCCTTCTGACTTCTCCTGTCAGGACCAGGTCCGTCAGCGGATCTTCGATTTTTTCACGAATGACTCTTCTGATTGGCCGTGCACCGTATTTCGGAGAAAATCCCGTCTCCGCCACTTTCTTCCGAACAGACGGTGTGATCTTCAGAGTGATTCCCAGCTCATGCATCGCCCGTTCTGTAAGCTCCCGAATCATGAGGCCGGCCACCTTCTCGATCTCTGCTTTATTCAGCGGATGGAATACGATCACCTCGTCGATTCTGTTGATGAACTCCGGCCGGAAGATCCTGCGGACCTCCGCCATCACTCCGTCCTTCATTCGCTCATAATCCTGCTTCTCATCGTCGCGGGCTCCGAAACCGAGACGTTTCGGATCAACTATGGACTGAGCACCTGCATTGGAAGTCATGATGATACAGGTATTCTTGAAGTCCACTCTTCTTCCGTGGGCATCCGTAATATGGCCTTCATCCAATACCTGAAGAAGTATATTAAAGACGTCGTGGTGTGCCTTCTCAATCTCATCAAACAGAATCACACTGTAAGGATGTCTTCTCACCTGCTCCGAAAGCTGCCCGCCCTCATCGTAGCCGACATAACCGGGAGGAGATCCGATAATCTTCGACACACTGTATTTCTCCATATACTCAGACATGTCGACCCGAATCATATTCTGCTCATCACCGAATACAGCCTCTGCGACCGCCTTGGAGAGTTCCGTCTTCCCGACACCGGTCGGGCCGAGGAACAGGAAGGAACCGATCGGTCTTTTCGGATCTTTCAGTCCGACACGGCCCCGTTTGACCGCATCCGATACAGCCTTCACCGCCTCATCCTGACCGATCACGCGTTTATGCAGCTGGGATTCAAGCCGCGCAAGGCGCTTTGATTCCGACTCAGCGAGTCTGGCCACGGGAATACCTGTCCATTCAGCGACGACTTCAGCGACATCCTCCTCCGTGACAGTCCCGGTCATCTCTCTGCGCTCTTCCTTCGCCCGGCGTTTGTCCAGTTTCGCTTTCAGTTCGCTCTGCCGGCTCTGTAACATCTGCGCCTCGGAATAATTGCCGGAAAGGACCGCCTGCTCTTTCAAATGGCCGAGCGAATGATACTCATCATCCTCATCCGTTTTCTCATCGGTGAAATCAGAAAGCCTTACCTTGGATGCTGCTTCGTCGATCAGATCCAACGCTTTGTCAGGAAGCCTCCTGTCATTGATATACCGCTCTGACATCTCGACCGCAGCTTTCAGCGCATCCTTCGTTATAATGAGATTATGATGCTTTTCATAATACGGACGAAGCCCTTCAAGAATCTCCAGCGATTCCGCACCTGTCGGTTCCTCGACCATCACAGACTGGAAACGTCTCTCCAGCGCAGCATCCTTCTCAATATATTTTCTGTACTCATCGATCGTTGTCGCACCGATCAGCTGGATCTCCCCTCTGGACAGGGACGGCTTTAATATATTGGACGCATCCAGTGCCCCTTCGGCACCTCCTGCGCCGATGATCGTATGAAGCTCATCTACAAAGAGAAGGATATTGCCGTTCTCCGACACTTCCCTGACGACCTTCTTGATTCTCTCCTCGAATTCACCGCGGTACTTGGAACCTGCGACCATCCCTGACAGATCCAGCACGACCACCCGTCGGCCCTTGACTGTGTCAGGCACAAGTCCGTCGGCTATTCTCTGCGCCAGACCTTCCACAATCGCTGTCTTTCCTACGCCGGGCTCTCCGATCAGACACGGATTGTTCTTGTTCCTTCTGCAGAGGATCTGCATTACCCGGCGGATCTCACTTTTTCTTCCGATCACCGGATCAAGCTTTCCCTCCGCCGCAGCCTTTGTGAGATCTCTGCTGTATTCATCAAGCGTTGGGGTCGTACTTTCATTTTCCGAAATCCCCTTCCCGCTGTAAAGCTCTCTCTCATTGAGCAGCTTTTCAGCTCCCATAGCGGACAGCGTATCCGCATAGAGCTTTCTTGCGTCCGCATTCATTGTGTGCAGAAGCCTCGCTGCGACACAATCCGGATTCCGGAGGATCGCAATCAGTATGTGCTCTGTTCCGGCTTTCTCCTGCCCGAACTCTGACGCAGCGGAAAGAGCGCTTTCGAGGATTTCCTCTGCCCGCGGAGACATCTCAATATTGTCTATGAGCGCTACGCCCCCCTCCGGTGCGATCAGTTTATCAATCAGGTGCATAAGCTTTTCATATTCGATACCGGCATCAGAAAGTATGACCGATGCAGTCCCGCCTTTCGCGCAGAGAAGACCCGCAAGAATATGCTCCGTACCGACATAACTCTGCCGGCACTTTTCCGCAGTCTTTTTGGAAAGTTCCAGAGCCTTCAGCGCTTCCTTCGTATATCCACGTTTCATTTGTAGTCCTCACATATCTCGTCAATCAGAGCGTGCACTTCCGCACGGCTGATATTTTTGCAGCTGGCTTTCGCAAGGGCGATCGTAAGATCGCGTTTCAGCTCCCGAAGCGCAGTGATCTTCTCCTTGTCCACATAGACCACTGCACCCCTTCTCCTGTCAACGGAAAGAAAACCGTCTTCCTTCAATACATTGTAAGCTTTATTGACGGTATGCATATTCACACCGACCTGCTCTGCCATCGCCCGCACAGAGGGAAGACTCTCGCCTTCACGAATCATGTTCTTCGCGATGCCGAGGATGATTTGATTACACAGCTGTTCATAAATAGCTTCCGAGCTTTCAAAGTCGATCTCTATATACATATCTTCCTCCTCTCTCTGTTATAATAAAACTATAACAGGGAAAGCCGGAAAATGCAAACATCGTTATCGTTATTTACTCCGGGAACACCTCGGCGTTCCTGCCGCGGCGCGCGGCATCAAGGCGCCTGCCACTGCGTACGCCGCGCGATCTGGCGGGACGCCTACCTGCCCCCGGTCTGAGCAGAAAGCGATACCGGAATACAAAAGAGGCTGCCGCCAGACTTCCGTATACCTCCGCGTTTTTTTACGGGAGCGAAACCGGATCGTTCGGCGGCAGCCTTAATCTCATCTGTCCTCTTTACTCAACTTTGCTGAACTCGTCTTTTCCGACGCCGCAGAGCGGGCATACCCAGTCATCCGGAATATCTTCCCATGCAGTACCCG
>CADABA010000157.1 GCA_902785985.1 uncultured Lachnospiraceae bacterium | reverse complement strand
CACTGAGATAAACGCCTCCGGCGGATCGCAGCCGCGCAAAAAGGAAGGTGCTTCGCACCATGCGCGGCGCGGCAAGAACGCTGAGGCGTTCTTGAATCCGGGAGCTTCAGGAACCTGAATGTGGGATGTTTTAGTCAATAACTATATGACGGAACTGTGAAATTAAAGTGTCTTTCACGGATCTTTCTTTCTTTCATATCTATGTAATCATTTTTTAATAATTTTGTATTCTTTCAGTTATAAGAATGTGTTATCTTATATAAAATTTGTCACTTTTATGCATTCCACAGCTGCCGGAAAAGGCTTTCAGCCTGCAGGAGGCTTTTATCTCAGTGGGAAAGACTCCCGCTTCTCACTGAGATAAACGCCTCCGGCGGATCGCAGCCGCGCAAAAAGGAAGGTGCTTCGCACCATGCGCGGCGCGGCAAGAACGCTGAGGCGTTCTTGAATCCTCATCATGAGATCATACCCATGAAGGCGGGTATCTCCCTGCACATGCTTCTCATGATCAAGGCTGCTGGAATTGTGCAAAAAAGAGAAAAACGCACTTCGCATCAGAAAGATTCTCTATAAACGAAACACCGCTTCCGTATCCGACTTGCTTTTTTACCCATTAATTCACAGCTGTCTTATCCATGCAATCTGTGAACTGCAAAACAGTGAAAATCTTTACACGGCGAGGTTCTTATGCCTCCGGACCACACTTCTCACGGCACAAATTGCCGGATGGAGGATTTCTATGATTCCTTCTCTTACATTAAATACCGGCGCTTCCATGCCTTATCTCGGACTCGGTCTCTTTAAGATCACCGACCAGTATACCATGGACCGCACAATCAACGATGCGCTGAGCATAGGTTATCGCCTGTTCGATACTGCCTCCGTATACAAAAATGAAGTAGAACTCGGAAACTCCCTCATGTACTGCGGAGTTCCGAGAGAAGAGCTTTTCATCACGACAAAGGTCTGGAATACCGCCCAACGGATCGGGAACATCGAGGAAGCTCTCGATCGAAGCCTCGAACGTCTCCGTCTGGATTACGTGGATCTCTACCTGATTCACTGGCCTGTTCCCGGATGTTATCTGGACACCTGGCTCAAGATGGAAAAGATCTTCCGCAGCGGCCGCGCCAGAGCAATCGGCGTTTCTAATTTCAGCTCGCGCGAGATCAACGACCTGCTCCTTCACTCCGATGTCGTACCGGCAGTAAATCAGATCGAGTGCCATCCTCTGTACAATCAGGAAGAAACTCGCACCTTCTGCGCCAAAAACGGCATTACCGTCCAGGCCGCCGCTCCTCTTGCCAGAGGCACCTATCTCGGTATGAACAACCTGACGCATCTTGCAGAAAAATATCATCGGAGCGAAGCGCAGATCGGACTCCGCTGGATCATCCAGAAGGGGGCCGGGGCTATCCCCAAAACAGTCCGCACAGACCGGCTTCTCGAGAATACACAGATCTTTGACTTCCAGCTCACGGAGGACGAGATAATGATCCTCGACTCTCTCAACGAAAACTACAGGATCTCCGGGATCCCGGAGGACCTCACAACGTATCTCGGATAAGGCAGCGGCATCTCATATTCGCAACTGAAAAGGCCTCCATACCAGAAGACCAGTTTACAGAAACCCGAATCTCTTTTCTAAGAGACTTGTCTGAAACCGGCTTCCCGGTATGGAAGCCTTCTTTTCTTTTTCCCTGTTATGTCTTACGACCGATTCTCACTTCGAATCGGTTCCTTTTCATTTCCAGCCTTCCGGCAGATCCTCTCCTCCCACGGAAAGCTCCATTTTTTTATCCCTCACCATCAGATCAAGGAGAGCTGTCTTCGGATCTTTATGTTCAAAGAGCACCTTATTTACCTCTTCCGTGATCGGAAGCGTCACATTATACTTCCTGGCAAGCCCGATGGCAGCCTTTGCAGAATATACACCTTCAACGACCTGTCCGACCTCGCGCATTGCCTCCTCCATACTCTTTCCCTGGCCGAGCAGGATGCCCGCGCGACGGTTCCTGCTGTGCATGGAAGCGCATGTAACGATCAGGTCACCGATGCCGGAGAGTCCTGACAATGTTTCAGGATGGGCACCCATCCTGATTGCAAGGGAAGACATTTCATGGATCCCTCTCGTGATCAGTGCGGCCTTCGTATTATCTCCGAGGCCCATCCCGTCAGCCATCCCGGCGGCAAGCGCAATAACATTTTTCAGAGATCCGCCGAGCTCGACGCCCAGGACATCCGGGCTCGTGTACACCCGGAATACGGGGCTCATGAAGATGTTCTGCACATACTCTGCCATCTCACGGGTTTCAGATGCCGAGACGATCAGCGTCGGAAGTCCGATAATGACTTCTTCCGCGTGAGACGGACCCGAGAGCGCACCGATGACACAGTCCGGCATGAACTCGGCAAGGATCTCCACCTGTGTCAGGAGCGTCGTCTCCTCGATTCCCTTCGTCACAGTGACGATCCTCTGCCCCGGCTTTGCAAACGCCGCCATCTTCTCCGCAGTAGTCCGCGTAAAGGGAGACGCTACCGCCATGACGATCAGATCCTTATCTTTCATCGCGTCCTCAAGGTCTGCTGTAAAATCGAGTTCCTCCGGAAGCTTCACCTTCGGAAGATTCGGATGGACATGCGTCTTTCTGAGGCTCTCCGCCTCAGCGGGGAAAGGGCTCCACATGATAACGCTGTGCCCGTTATTGCACAAAAGTCTCGCAATCCCGGTCCCCCATGTACCGGCCCCGATAACAGAAATCTTTGCCATCATAAACCTCCATTCTCAATCTTTTTTATTTTTCTTTGTCAGATAGGTCTTTCTCTCGGTTCCGGAGAGCAGCCTCTTGATATTCTCTCTGTGAAGGAACCAGGTAAGCGCGGCCAGGCAGCCGACGATCACATACATCTCGTACAGATATCCCTGTGAGACACCGAATTCACCCATTTGTCCCAGTATAATTGTTCCTATAAAAAACATGAGCGCTCCGGCAAGGCTCCCGAGTGAGACATAATGTGTCGTAAAAAAGATCAGGGCGAAAATGGCAAAACCTATGAGGAGCAGCTTCCACGAAAAGACGCCGATCAGTCCCGCCATCGATGCGATGCCCTTGCCGCCCCGGAACTGCATATAGAACGGGAAGCAGTGTCCCAGGATCGCACCCGCGCCTGCATAGAGACCGCACAGGATCGCAGGGATCTCTCCTCCAACGAAAAACTTCGATGCAAGGAGAAAGGCCAGAATACACTTTGTAACATCTCCGACAAGTACGATCAGTCCCGCCTTCGCCCCGAAATTCCGGAGCGCATTGGTCGTTCCCGAATTTCCCGATCCGACCTTTCTGATGTCAACACCTTTCGTCTTGCCATATATAAACGCTGTCTGAAACAGCCCGAAACAGTACCCGAGCAGCAGGCACAACATTCTAGTCAGCATGATTTCTCCTCTCTTCCTCAGTCCGGCCTGTCTTTGTCGCTTCTCTCCCTTATGATAAAGCGAAGCGAAGTTCCGCGGAAGTCAAAGGTCTCCCGGATCTTATTCTCAATATAACGCTGGTAGGAAAAATGCATAAGCTTCTTGTCATTCACAAAAATGACGAAGGTCGGCGGCACGGTACTTACCTGCGTGATATAGTAGAGCCTCAGACGCTTTCCTTTATCCGTCGGCGGAGAATTGAGAGCGACCGCCTCCGACATGATCTGATTCAGAATACCGGTCTGTATCCGCCGGCGCTGATTTACAAGGACCAGTTCGATCGCGTCAAAGATCTTCGGCAGCCGCTGGCCGGTCTCCGCGGAGACGAACAGAATCTCGGCGTACGGAAGGTAAGAGAGAATGCTTCTGATCTTTTCCGAATAATCCCGGACGGAATTTGTATCCTTCTCGACCGCGTCCCATTTATTCACAGCGATGACGATACCCTTGCCCCGCTCGTGGGCGATCCCTGCGATCTTCGCGTCCTGCTCCGCAATTCCCTCCACGGCATCGATGACGAGGATCACGACATCCGCCCGGTCGACCGCGGTGACCGTCCGAATAATGCTGTAACGCTCAAGCTCTTCCTTTATTTTGCTCTTTCTCCGAAGGCCCGCCGTGTCGATGAAAGTATAGGTCTTTCCATTCCAGCGGACGGGTGTGTCGATGGCGTCACGGGTCGTCCCCGCAATATCCGACACGATGATCCTGCTCTCTCCGAGCAGACGGTTTATAATACTGGACTTGCCGACATTGGGCTTGCCGACGATCGCGATGCGGGGAATCTCCGTCTCCTCCTCCTCGCCGACGCCTTCACCGAAATACTTGGCGACCTCGTCAAGCATATCGCCGATTCCCTGCCTGTTCGCGCTGGAGATCGGGAGCGGATCACCGAGCCCCAGGGAATAGAATTCATAGATGTTCCCCTGCTGCTTCAGATAATCGTCGATCTTGTTGACCGCAAGGACGACCGGCTTGTGGGATTTTCGAAGCATATCCGCTACCCGGGCATCCGCGTCGACCAGTCCGTCTTTTGCATCTACGAGGAAAATGATCACGTCCGCCGTCTCGATCGCGATCTGGGCCTGTTCCCTCATCTGTCGAAGAAGGATATCATTGGACTCCGGCTCGATTCCGCCTGTATCGATCAGCGTGAACTCGTATCCCGTCCAGCTCACCTCCGCGTAGATCCTGTCGCGGGTCACTCCCGGAGTATCCTTGACAATTGAAATATTCTCGCCGGCAAGCGCGTTGAACAGCGTAGATTTTCCTACATTCGGTCTTCCGACAATAGCTACGATGGGTTTGCTCATTTATTTTCTCACTTTCTATTCTGATGACCGTTCCCGTATTTTTTACGTTCTGGTACAGTTCCATGTCTGTTCCAGTCTATTCCCAGCTCTCATAGACCTGGCGCTCTGATGCGGCAGATGCCTCCATTCCAAGGCACGCTCTCAGGAATTCCTCTCCTCCGGTCCATGTGATCCTTACCGGGATCTTTAGCTCCCTCTGAACGTCCTCCGTCGTCAGGTCATCGAGAAAGACTTTTTCTCCGCTCCGCAGCATGGAGACAGGGATCAGCAGTTCATCTGCGCATCCCGCTTCATCCCGAAGCTGCCTGATCAGATCTCCTCCTGTGATCAGGCCGCTGACCGTGATACGCTCTCCGAAGAAATCGTTCCTGATGGCACGGACGCAGATCTCAACGTGAGGCCATCTCTCCATGATCCACCCTGTGAGTTTTTTGAGATGACCTTCGATCAGCTTTCCGCAGGCAAGTATGACTTTTCTTTCCGTCCCGTCCGCTGCTTCATCAGCTTCCCGGAGGAATGAAGGGCTCTCAAGGGCTGCGCGAACTTCATTTTCCAGGAGACGGACCATGCCGACTCCGTTCTCCAGCTGGAGATATCCGTCATATCTCTCCTCCTCCGGCAGCTCCCTGCCCGCGAGGATATACCACTCATCGGAAGCATGCACAAAGTGCGGGGACACCGGGTCGACACCGTCGGCTGCAAGCTTTTTCTGCCAGCCTTCGATCTGGTCGATCACCCGCCCTGCGGATTCCCGGTCGAAGGGCATAAGCGGGGCGAGTCCGTCCCGATACTTCGTCAGTCCGACGGGAACGATCGAGACGCTCCGCATCGCCGGACGATAGGATGAGAGATCCCGGATCGTGCGGTCCAGTTCCTCTCCGTCGTTGATCCCGCGGCAGAGGACGACCTGACCGTTCATAAGAATTCCCGCATCCGCAAGCGCGCGGATCCTCGGAAAAACATCCCCGGCGAACCGGTTGCCCAGCATCGAACAGCGGAGAGCCGGGTTTGTTGTGTGTACGGAAATATTGATCGGCTCCATATGATACCGGATGATCCGGTCGATATCGGAGTCTTTCATATTGGTGAGCGTCACATAATTTCCCTGCAGAAAACTGAGCCTCGAGTCATCGTCCTTAAAATAAAGCGTTTCCCGCATCCCTTTCGGCATCTGGTCGATGAAGCAGAAAATGCATCGGTTGCAGCAGTTGCGGTAATCATCCATGAGAGA
>CADABA010000156.1 GCA_902785985.1 uncultured Lachnospiraceae bacterium | reverse complement strand
GGGCTAAGCGAACAGCCTGATGTGGAAGACGCTCAAAAGCGTTGTTCGACCACAGGGCAGGTACAAGCTCGTGACTTCAGTCATGAGTAAGTTGACAGAGGGATCGCAGGAAAGCGAAGCGTCACAGAGCTTGAAGTGTCACAGAGACTGAAGTGATACAGAGACTGAAAGGTTACAGAAACTGAAGCGATACAGAGACTGCCGCAAAGACGGAATAATACTGAAATGGCGGGAACCGGAATGATTTCAGGTTATAAAAAGACAGGTCAGGCTTCGAAAAGCCTGACCTGTTTTGTAAATATAGGTATGCGACTGCGAATGATCCCGGCATCGTCTGATTCCGGATTTGCGTTATGCAGAGGCTATGGCGTCGTCCGCCGGGTCTGCGTCAGCAGATACGGAAGCAGCCTCTGCTCCCTGAGCCGACTGCTCCGCGTTAAGCATGCGGCGCGCAGATCCGTATTTTTCTCGTCTGAGCGGCCTGCAATCTTCCACGGAATATATTTTGGCAGGGATCAGGAAATATTCTGCCTGCTGCGAGATAAGCAGAAATCAGGGAAGTGCTCTCTGCGAGATAAGCAGAAATCAGGGAAGTATTTTGCCTGCCGCGAGATAAAGGTCATACCACTCGCGCCTTGTGAGCTCAACGTCTCCGGCAGCTGCGGCGGAGGCGATACGCGCCGACTTCGTCGTTCCGGTGATGACCTGGACTTTGCCCGGCAGGCGGAGGATCCAGGCGTAGGCGATGGTATCCGGAGAGACACCCTTCTCCGCGGCTATTTTGTCAAGAAGTGCATTGAGTTCCGGATAATCCTTTGAGCCGAGGAAGCATCCGCCGAAGAATCCCTGCTGGAGAGGCGACCAGGCCTGAATTGCTGTGTCGTTCATCCGGCAGTATTCCAGTGTTCCGCCGTCCCGCATGGTACCTCCGTCGTTCATTGTGTTGACGTTGAAGCCCGCGTCGATCATGGGGCAGTGGGCGATGGAAAGCTGCATCTGGTCGGCCGCGATCGGATAGGTGACGCCGGTCTTTAAAAGCTGCATCTGGTAAGGATTCATGTTGCTGACGCCGAAGTCGAGAACTTTTCCGGAATCATGGAGGATCCGGAAGGCTTCCATGACCTCATCCGGGTCCATGAGCACGTCAGGTCTGTGGAGCAGCAGGCTGTCGAGGTGGTCAGTGCGGAGATTCGCGAGCGACTTCTCGACCTGCGTCAGAATGCGCTCCCTTGAAAAATCGTACATTCCGCTGTTGATGCCGACCTTGGACTGAAGGAACATCTTGTCGCGCAGAGAAGGCTCTGCGGCCAGGACGGTCCCGAAGACTTCCTCGCTCTTTCCGCCCGCATAGATGTCCGCATGGTCAAAGAAGTTGATGCCGGACTCCATTGCGCTCTTCACAAAGACGTCGATTTCGTCCGCTGTCATGTCCGCTATGCGCATGCAGCCGACACCGATGACGGATACTTTTTTCTTTTCCGAACCGAATTCAATATACTTCATAAAAATTCCTCCTCCCAAAACGTAGTTTTGATGTTTGACTTAATGGCGTCGGATGACTGTTATACAGCCACATGTGCCTTCGGACATTCGCGGGCAGAATATGTCCCCTGAATAGACGCCTGCTTATCTGACCAGACTCGCGGATACCGGTGCTGTCATCCGCGCATGCCTGTTTTTCGCGGTACGGTACGTGGGTACACCTTCCGTTCGCGGTACGGTACGTGGGGTGCCTCTTCCGTTCACAGGACGGTGCAATAAGTACGCCTTTCGTTCGCGGTACGGTACGTGGGGGACATCTTTCATTCACAGGACGGTGCAATGAGTACGCCTTTCGTTCACGGTACGGTATCGGACTTCCGGGAGACTTGGTGAAAAATGAAGAAAACAAAAACGTGCGGGTCAAATGGAAACCAGGAGATACAGCGATGTAATAAGATCATGTCTGCTTCAATTATACAGGAAACTCCTGACGCAGGAAAGCGTAAGTGCCTGCGATTTCGAGACACACAAAAAGCGCAAGTGCCTGTGATTTTGAGACACACAAAAAGCGCAGGTGCCTGTGATTTCGAGACACACAAAAAGCGCAAGTGCCTGTGATTTCGAGACACACAAAAAGCGTAAGTGCCTGTGATTTCGAGACACACAAAAAGCGCAGGTGCCTGGGATTTCCATGACGCAGGAACGCATAAATACCTGGGATTTCCGAATGAAAGAATAACCTCCTGAAGGATTTCCTACCTGCTTTTCTGTACGCTGAACTGATAATGAGGCAAAGGAATCAAGACGGCCGCCATCAAATCAAATAGAAACTTTGGGGATCGCATCATGTCGGCAATCTGTTCTGAAAGTATCCGTTACCGGTCCGGCTATGAGGCGGACGGGCAGCATGCCGCGGAGGAGAAGACCTTTGGTCAAAATATCGGCGGGAATTTTGACCGGATGGAGCGGATCGCCGAAAAACTGCCCTGTTAGACGGTGCTCACGATGAAGCAGATTTCACTTTGTGCGCGTATGTCATGATTAAAAATTATGAGTATTGCGCGATGAAGTAAGAATGGTCTGGTGAGGGAATATTGTCTCTGATTTTATGGGATGGTACAATACAGGTAGTGTACAGTCGGGTGTGGGTCGGAATGACCGGGGGTCGACCTGCTGAGCATGCCGGGCTGCGGATACCACGCCCGATGAATGGGCGACAAGATATACGGAAAAAATAAAGGAGTTCCTGCGAAGATGAAAGCGGATCTGACCCGTGAAAAGAAAATGAATATGGAAGAGACTCCTGAGAGTGCGGAGCATTCAGATGCACACGGACATCCGGATGCCCGCGAGCACGAATATGCTCATGAGCAGGAACATGTCCGGGAGAACAGACACACCCATGAATATATGCATGCCCACGGTATCCCCCACAGTCACGGGTCCGGGCATGTGCATTCGCCGGAGGAAAAGAAGAGAAGGCTGAACAGGATTTCCCGGATCATAGGTCATCTTGAGCATGTACGGCGCATGATCGAGGCAGATTACGACTGTGCGGACGTTTTAGTCCAGCTGTCGGCTGTGCGGTCTGCGACGAACGGACTTGCAAAGCAGATCATCCACGAACATATCGAGCACTGTGTGAGCGAAGCAGTAGAATCGGGGGATGAAGATACGCTGGAGAAACTTCAGAACGCGATTGATAAGTTCATCTGATGTGGGAGATAAGTTCTTTTGCTGTGAGAGGACAGTTCATCTGATGTGAGGAGACAGTTATGTCAGAGGAAAAGAAGTATCAGAATAAGGGCGAAAGACCGGCAGAGGAGAAGGCTCATGCCGGAGAAGAAAGACCGGCAGAAAAGAAGGAGCATGCCGTAGAGGAAAGACCAGCAGAGGAGAAGGCTCATGCCGGAGAAGAAAGACCGGCAGAAAAGAAGGAGCATGCCGTAGAGGAAAGACCGGCAGAGAAGAAGGATCATGCCGCAGCCGAAAAGCCCGAAACAGAGAAGTATTACGACGAGGGAGCAGAGTCCGGGGAAGAAGAGCTGCAAGGCGGAGAAAGAAGCTCTGAAGAGGATATGTCTTATGATGAAGAGCTGCTCGATCGGATCGAAAATGCAGCGGCGCGCGGTGCGCAGATCGGCAGCAGATATGCCATCCTTCTGTCGACGATGATCACACTGCTGCTCATTGTGGCGGCGGTCTTCATTTTGCCTGTATTTTTCGGGATCGATAAGAAAGTCAGTGATGTGCCGTCCGGGGCAGAAATCTCCCCGACCCCGGAGGAGAAGCATATTACGACTTCCGATTTTGCGGAGGCGATTCTCACGAGGACAGAACAAAAGAAGAAGGTCGAGGTCTTCGAGGCGGAGATCTCGGATGTGGTCAAATTGAGTGATGAAGGGCTTCTCAATCTTTCTGTGTTTTCGAAGAGCCAGCTGATCACGTTCAACGGGTACGTCGTATACACGGTCGATCTGACGGAAATGAGCGAGCTGGATATCGAGCTTGACGAGAGCGCAAAGAAGGTCACGCTGTGGATCCCCCATGCAGAGCAGGGGGAAATAAGGATCCCGGCATCTGAGATGGAATTCGGAGACGTTGAGAAAGGATTTCTGGCCTTCGGAGATCTTAAGCTGAGTGTGGAGGATGAGGCGAAAGTCGAGATGGAGGCGGAAAAGAAGATGGAAGAGACCCTTCTCAAAGAGCAGACGATCCTGCAGGCGGACCGGTTCGCGAAGCTGACGGTCTGGGAGATCTTTCAGCCGTTCGTAGCGAAAGTGTCGCCGGAGTATACCTTTGAAGTTTCGTTCAAGTAGGGGATGCGCCGTCGGGAGTATCCGTAAAGGAGCTGTGTGCGGGCAGAGTACACAGAACCTGCGGACCAGAACCGGTCTGCAGTCTGAAAAATTCAGTATGGAAAAAGGGAAAATAAAAAGAGAGCACCTGGCTGGGATGCTCTCTTTTCATTTCAAAAAGGGGAGGAGTCCCGTCTCTCGACGGTGGAAAGGAATAAGTGTTTTTCTTTATCCTATGAAAATATCATACGCTGATTTTGTGAATAAATGATGAGCGAATTCTAGTAAAAAAATAAAAAGAATGATGAATTTATAAAATTCAGAGAAAAAACTGTAAATTCCCGTCTTTTCGGCGGGAAAACAGGGACTGCCGGCAGGAGTTTCCGAGCATAGCGTATGTGAGAGCGGATTTCAGAGAGACAGGAAAAAGGAAGACAAAAAGGAGATGCAAAAAGGAGATATGCAAAAATTTGCAAGGATTATGCAATGAATTGCAAGGGCAGTCCCGACTGCTTGATATATTTCGGAGAGGGTGCTATAAATAGATTATCAGATGTACAAACGATTGCACTAAAGATTGCATAAGATCAGGCGCCGGATCCGGAAGCATTCTTTACGTGAAAACGGAAAAGCATAAGGAATCGATCCCCACGGACGGTCAAAAGGGGAGACTGGTATTGTACCGGCATCCGTGAGTTTTGTCAGAGATAAACTTACGATTGCCGGGGAGTGGATGACAGTGCCGGTATCCGTGAGTTTCGTCAAATCAAACTGACGTCTGTTGAGGAGATAGTTTATTTCAGACAGACAACGTAAAGGAGAAGAATTATGGCATTTCAGATGAATGATATGGCAAAGCCGGTCAAAGACAGACTCGGTTTCGATCCTGTCTCCGTCAAGAAGCTTTCATTTGGAGAACTGGTTAAAAAAATAGGTCCGGGCATCATCCTGACCGGTATCGTGATCGGACCTGGGAATATCACCACGATGATGGGCGCGAACTATGGGTACAAGATGCTCTGGCTCCTCATCCCGATCATCCTTATGGGCATTACATTTACGCTCTCGTCGTATCGGATCTCCATTATGACCGGACTTCCGATCCTGCACGCCATCCGGCACTATTACGGCGGCATTGCCTCGGGCTTCTGCGGCGTTGCGCTGTTCCTGTCCTGTTTCTTCTTCACGCTCGGCAATATCACGGGCACAGGCGCAGGCATGAACCTGATTTTCGGGTTCGACTGGAGAATCGGTTCTCTGATCATGCTGGCGATCCTCGCCTTCTGCTATCTGACCAAGGGCGTCTATTCCAAGGTCGAGAAAGGCATCATGATCTGTATCTGCGGCATGATCATCGCGTTCTTCGCAACGCTGATCGCTACCGGCGGCCCGAACTGGGGCCAGGTCGGACATGGTCTCACACATCCGACGCTGCCGGAAGGCTCTCTCGCAACGGCGCTTGCCTATATTTCAACGAACGCTGCGGTCACGGCAGGCATTTACGGTACATACCTCGGACTTGAGAAGAAGTGGAATAAGCAGGATCTTTTCAACGGAACGATGGTCGCCGACGCGATCACGCATATCGTGACAGTCGTTCTGATCTCCGGTTCCATCGTTCTGGTCGGCGCGATCGTCCTTCATCCGGATGGAATCGCAATCAAGGCCCCGGCACAGCTTGGCGACCTTCTCCGCCCGTTCCTCGGAAATGCAGCTCCGATCGTCATGGGTGTCGCGATCATCGGCGCGGGCTTCTCGTCTCTGCTCGGCAATACGCAGCGAGGCGTTGTCCTTCTGAACGCCGGCATTAATAAGGAGATCGGGCTTGAATCCAAACCGGTCAAGACCCTTTGCATCGCATGCCTTGCGGTCGCAACGATCATCTGCTTTGCATACGGCGGCTCCCCGACACAGCTGATTTTTATCGCGAATGTCGCGACGTCGATCGCAACGCCGGTCGCAGGCCTCTTCATGGTCCTCATGCTCTGGAAGAAGGAACTCTTTATGGGCACCAAGGCTCCGCGTGTCCTGCAGGTATCCATGACGATCTGC
>CADABA010000155.1 GCA_902785985.1 uncultured Lachnospiraceae bacterium | reverse complement strand
CGCCTCAGCTACACAATGCTCCACCGGAGCATTGTTACGCATGCTCATGCACGGCGGATCGCAGCCTTACCGTGAGGAAGGTGCTTCGCACCATGCGCGACGCGGCAAGAACGCTGAGGCGTTCTTGAAGTTCATTGAAACAGTGTCTTTTGCACGGAGACGGACATCGTCCGGGGGATCTGTACCCTGACAGTTCGGGGCAGATCAGAAGTGCGTGTATGGAGGAGGTTCATATGCCGGGACCCGGAGGAGGAGGCCCGAGAGGGCAGCACTATATGACGGAGGAGGAGAAGGCGCAGCGGCCGAAAGTGACGGGCGCTCTTCTTCTGAGGATTTTTTCGTACCTTAAGCCCTACTGGAAACAGTTCCTTCTGGTACTCATCAGTATTTTCGTTTCTTCTGTATTCAGCTTGTATCCGTCGATCCTGACAGGCCGGATCATCGATGAGGGACTTATCGGCAGAGATCTGAAGAAGCTTATCATGCTGATCATCTTGTCTCTCGGCGTTACGCTGGGAGCCAATCTGATCGGAGTTCTGGAGAGCTATCTGAATACGTGGATCGCCCAGCACATCATTTATGATATGCGGAATGCGATGTATTTACATCTGCAGAAGATGTCGCAGAGTTTTTTTACATCCAACAATCAGGGCGATATCATTACACGGATGACAAGCGATATTGACGGCGTGCGGTCGATCATTGCCAACACGCTGACAAGCATCCTGTCGAACTCCGTGACGCTCATTGTGGCTATGGCCGCGATGTTCCAGAAAAACTGGATCCTCGCTCTGCTCGGAATCGTGATCGTTCCCCTTTTCACGATCCCGACCAGAAATGCCGGAAAGACCCGCTGGTCGCTGACCAGGGAAGCCCAGGAGTGCAGTGATGAGATCAACGGGATCCTGAATGAGACACTCTCCGTAAGCGGTCAGCTGCTCGTCAAACTGTTCGGGCGGGAGGATGCCGAGTATGAGCGCTATGAGAAGGTCAACAGGAAGATGATCGGACTCAACATCAGGGAGAGCATGGCGGGCCGGTGGTTCCGTGTCGTCATCTCGACAGTATCCAGTATCGGTCCGATGCTCCTCTACCTTGTCGGCGGGATCCTTATGATGAAGTATGACTCGGACCTTACGGTCGGTGATATCACGGTTCTCGTAGCCCTTCTGGGGAAAATGTATATGCCGGTCAACCAGCTCCTCAATATTCAGGTGGACTGGATCCGCTCCATGGCAAACTTTACGAGAATTTTTGAATATTATGATATGCCGGTCGCGATCGCCGACAAGGAGAATGCTCTGGTCCCTGAGACTGCGAACGGCGATATTGAATTCAAACATGTCGGGTTCGCCTATGACGAAGGAAAGCAGATCCTGAAGGATATAAACTTCACACTCGAGAGCGGACACAGTATAGCGATCGTCGGCCCGTCAGGGTCAGGCAAAAGTACGATCGTTAACCTGATTCCCCGCCTCTATGATGTGAAGGAGGGGTCTGTGACATTTGACGGGAATGATGTGCGGGATCTGAAGCTCAGCTTCCTCAGAGCGCATGTCGGTGTAGTAAGCCAGGAGACGTATCTTTTCAATGGAACGATCCGTGACAACCTTCTCTATGCGAAGCCGGATGCAACGGAGGCGGAACTTCTCGACGCATGCGGCAGGGCCAATATTCTTGAATTTATTGAAAAGCAGGAAAAGGGGCTTGATACACTGGTCGGAAACCGCGGTCTTAAACTTTCCGGAGGAGAGAAGCAGAGGATCTCAATCGCCCGTGTTCTGCTGAAGGATCCGACGATCCTTATCTTTGACGAGGCGACAAGCGCACTGGATTCCATCTCGGAGAAGAAGATCCAGGAGGCGATCGATCCTCTGGTAGAGGAGCGCACGAGTATTCTGATCGCCCATCGGCTCTCAACAATCCTGGCGGCGGATGAGATCCTGGTCGTGAAGGACGGAGAAATCGTGGAGAGAGGAACACATGAGAAGCTGGTCGATGCGGGAGGCGTGTATACGGAGCTCTACGAGACACAGTTCAAGAAGGGGATTGTGAAGACTGGAGAAAAGTGAGATGATCCTCCCCGATCAGACAGAAGACTGATAAAATTTTCTAAAATACTCAAAAATCAGTGACGATTTTGAGAAAGTACTGTATAAAATGAAATCATTTAAGTATGTCGTTACTGATCCGGTTGGTATCCATGCTCGTCCGGCTGGAAACCTTGTAAAAGAGATCAAGAAGTATGATTCTGACGTTAAGGTTCTTGCAAACGGCAAGCAGGCTGACGGAAAGAAGCTTATGTCTCTTATGCAGCTCGGCGTAAAGCAGGGCAACGAGATCGAAGTCCAGGTCAGTGGCGGCGATGAGGCTGCCAATGCGGATGCTCTTCTTGCATTCCTTCAGGCGAACCTTTAATCAGTGCGTATCAGCGAGCGGTGCGGGATGCAGCATAATGAGCGGTGTGAGTTTGTTCGCACAGGTGCAGTTCTGCGGACATCCGTATAGCAGGACATGAGCATGGAGCGTAGGCGGAATGCGAATGTTACCACTCTGATAAGCTCGAATTTGTTTCTCCAAAAAAGAGCTGTGAAAAGTGAGTAAAATCACGATTCACAGCTCTTTTTACTTTTTACGGACCGGCAGAAAACGCCGGAGCGTTCCTGTATCTTATGAGATTGCCTTCGCCAGAATCCCTGTAAAACGCACAGCCGTATCCTCGAAGAGATGTCCGTCATTGTCGCAGAAGTCTTCCGGACGATTCGGCATCCCCTCCGTTCCCGAATGAAGAAAGTCTAAAAATCGAACGTCTTCGGATCCGAGATAGGAGGTAAAAAAACTGCGTGCATCCTCATACGGGTCCTTATACATCTCATAGGAAGTGTCAGGGACGGGCATCATGACTGTGATGAGCTCGATATCATTTTCGCGGCAGAAGGAGACGAGTTTCTCGAAATACTTCTGCTCATCGGGATTATAGGTCTTCTCATTCCAGAGGGAAGGCTCTGTCTCGTAGTCCGTTCCGGCATCCGTCCGATGCCTTGCGATAAAGCCGTCTTCCCGGTAGGTCTGGATCTCGTCTGAGAACGGTTCGAGACGGAAGCTCTTATACGTCTCGGAGGACTTTTCCGCGATCCGGTCTCTTATATGAAAGACTTCCTTTCGGTACAGATACCACTCGAAGAGGCTTGTCCGAAGGTCAGCCATGAGCATCTTATCGAAAGCGTATGAGGCTTTTCGGACGGACAGCGGGTACTCATGATAGACTGCGACATATTCCTGTGTCTGATTCGGCTTGTCGACCCAGTAGGCGGGATCGATCTCATAGATCACAGTCTTAAGATCGGTGCGGGAAGCTGCCTCCTTCACAAGATAGAGGATATCAAGGGAGTGCTCGCCTCCCTGTGCCGAGTTCAGATACTTTTTTCCGGTCATCGTGTAAAGTACTTCCGGATCGATACCGCATTTTGCGTGGGAGCCTCCCACGATCAGGCCTTCATAAGAACCTTCCTTCATTGTATGAAAGTTCGCTCTCGTGTAGGTGTACGGGTAGAGGAGCCAGCTGAGCGCGATATTGCATGCGAAAAAGAGAAACAGGATCACAGCAGTGAGGAAACGTTTAAAATTGCGCATAGATGAACCCTCCTGTCTGGACCGGCGGCTGGCCGAGCGCGGGCAGCATGATGAAAAGTAAGAGATAGACGAAAATTCTCACAATAAAGGGTCTCTGCAGAAGATAAGCCGGAATGTTCACGCCCCTTTCTCTTAAGAAGCTTACAATAAAGAGCAGGGTGCACCCGAAGGCGAGGATGAGCAGCGCGTATTTTGTCAGCCCTGTGCCTCCTCCGGGCCCTACCGGCACTGTCAGAAGGAGCGACGGGGTAAAGTGTGTCACTGCGTTCCGCATCATAATAAATGCCTGGGGGACGGTCGCGGCGTTATCGAAGAACCAGCTGATATTGACAAGGAGGAAGGTGCGCAGGACCATGAAGACCCTCCATCCCCGGGATTTATCGTTAATGTGCAGCTTTGTTTTTGCATTTTTATAGTGAACGGCCAGCAGTTCCGAAATCCCGATGATGAGTCCGTTGTACAGACCGTAGACAATGTATTTCCAGGCAGCCCCGTGCCAGATGCCGACGACAAGGAAGACCAGAATATTTGCGACCGCGACCGGGATCGCGCGGGCGGTCTGCTTTGGAAGGTGCTTTCGGCACCACTTGCGGAATTTCCCCATCCATCCGGAGAGGGATATGGGATAGAAGACGTAGTCCTTCATCCAGGTCCCCAGTGTGATGTGCCACCTGTGCCAGAAATCTGCGATGGAAGTCGCAAAGTAGGGCTGCCGGAAGTTCTCATCGAGTTCCACACCGAAGAGGAGGGCGATTCCCGTCACGACATCAATGCCTCCCGAAAAATCTCCGTAGAGCTGAATGGAGTAGAAGAGCACCGCGAAAACAGCGAGTCCGGGATAGAGCTCGTAGTCATTGAAAGCGGCGTTTACAAAGTAGAGGGCATTGTCTGCGAGGACCATTTTCTTGAAAAACCCCCACAGAATTTTGAGAATCGCGGTCTCGGTGCGCTCACGGTCAAAGCTGTGCGGGGCAAAGAGTGTCTTCCTGAGCTTTCCGTACCTGCCGATCGGTCCCTGCATGATCTGCGGAAAGAAGGAGACGAAGAGGGCAAAACGGAAGAAAGAGGTCTCCGCTTCCGTGCGCTTCCAGCACATATCGAGCAGATATCCCATGGACTGGAACGTGTAAAATGAAATGCCGAGCGGCAGCATCCACTCAAAGGTGTGAAGCTTTCCCGGAAGGAAGGCTTCAAGATTCAGGATGATAAAGTTCGTATATTTGAGCACGAAGAGAATGCCGAAATTGAAGAGCAGCGTGAGCGCTGTGATGAGACGCCGCTTTTTGTCTTCCTTTTCCTTACTCAGTGCAAGACCGGACAGGTAGGTGGTGACAGCTGTCGCCAGAATAAAGAAGAAGGCGCCGAAGCCGTTCGACAGATAATAGACAGTACTTAAGATCAGCAGCAGGGCCGGCTGAAAACGTTTCGGGATCAGATAATAAATGACCGCTGAGACGGCCGCAAACAGCAGCATAACAAGCGAATTGAGGTTCATAAGTCTTCGCGTATTTCCTTTTTCTTATTGGAAGAAGCCCGTGCCTTATGCTGGAAGCGGCCGGACCGTCAGCCTGTTCGTCTGAGCGGGGGGGCACATTCCGGCACCGGGACAGGGGTGCATCACATTCAGTATACAATGAAACGTCAAAGTTAAACAGACTTAATTTGCCGCGCTTTACTTGGAAAGAATTTAATTACATGATAGAATACATTTTATCGGGTCTGCAGAGCGATGTCATCTGTCGGGGCGGGTATCTGAATTTCCGCACTTCTTCTGATGCTGCATGCATGTCCCCGAAGGAAGTCTGATCGTACGTACAGCGGTTTTAGGACGGGAGAAACTTATGAACAATTCAGTTTTCAGAAAGAAAAGCCTGGAGAGGATCTCATCCCCTGAACAGATCAATGATTATATCAGGGTCATTACACCCGGTATGTGGATCCTTCTCATTGTGATTGTTTTGCTTATTGTTGCCGGGATCGCATGGGGGCTCTGTGTGACTCTGACCGTCACGGATGTCAATGCAGCGGGTGAGACCGTGAAGACTACCGTCTCCCCGATTTCCTATGTGATCGGCAGGTGAGACCGGATATGAGTGATAAAAAAGTTAAAGAACCGGTAAAAAACGGTTATGCCAAAGTACCGGTCGTCATGCAGATGGAGGCGCTCGAATGCGGTGCGGCCTCTCTGTGCATGATTCTGGCATATTACAACAAGTGGATCCCCCTCGAGCAGGTCCGCTATGACTGCGGTGTGTCCAGAGACGGATCCAATGCCCGGAACATGCTTCAGGCAGCGAGAAACTACGGTCTTGAGGCAAAGGGATTTCGCTTTGAGCCCCAGTTCCTGAAGGAGAACGGGTTTTTCCCGTGCATTATCCACTGGGATTTCAACCATTTTGTCGTTCTGTGCGGCTTCAAAAAGAATAAGGCGGTCATCAATGATCCGGCCAGGGGTACGGTGGAAGTCTCCATGGAGGAGTTTGATCGCTCATTTACGGGCGTCACGCTGCTTATTGAACCCGGGGAGAACTTTGAGCCCGGAGGGAAGAGAAAAAGCATACTGGGCTTTACGAGAAGGAAGCTTCTGGGGACGAAGTCTGCTTTCATTTTTACGATTCTTATCTTTGCTGCGACGAACCTTATGGCCATGGTCAGTCCGGCCTTCCAGCGCGTGCTCTACGACCGGCTGCTCCCGGGGAAAAGTCCGGAGTGGGTGAGGCCTTTCCTCATCATTCTCGCAATGGTGACGGGGCTTCAGATCGTGATCCAGGCTCTCAAGATCATCTTCTCGCTGAGGCTGGAGGGAAAACTTGCGATCGTCGCGAATTCCGAATATATGTGGCACATCCTGCGGCTTCCGATGGAGTTCTTCTCGCAGCGTATGGCAGGTGATATTGCCCAGCGGAAACGGACAAATGAAAAAATTGCCTCGACTCTCATCGGGACGCTTGCACCGCTTGCAGTCGATGCTTTTATGATGATCTTCTACCTCGTTTTTCTTATCAAAACGAGTGTGCTCCTCGCCATGATCGGTGTGCTGGGCGTTCTGATCAATACGGTCGTCCGCAGATACATTTCTGAAAAGAGGATCAATATAGCCCGTGTCATGATGCGCGACAGCGGAAAACTCGAGTCAACGACACTGTCGGGCATTTCCATGATCGAGACGATCAAGGCCAGCGGTGCGGAGAACGGTTTTTTCAGGAAGTGGTCGGGATTTCAGGCGTCTGTTAACCGGCAGCAGGTGGAGACGGAGCGCATCAATTATTATCTGGGCATCATTCCCTCACTGATCTCCGATATTGTCACGATGATCATCCTCTGGATGGGGGTCATGCTCATCGTGAACGGCGATTTCACGATCGGTATCCTCACGCAGTTCACGGCATGGCTGGGCTCTTTCGTGGCGCCCGCCGATCAGCTGCTCGATATGCAGAACACGATCCGTGAGATGCGGACAAATATGGAACGCATCGAGGACGTCATGGATTATCCCGTGGATGTGACAGAGGAACAAATGGAGTTCAATGAAAGCCTGAGCTACAAGAAGCTGGGCGGGAAAATCGAGATGAAAAACGTCACATTCGGTTATTCGCGTCTTGCAAGTCCGCTGATCAAAGATTTCAACATGACCGTACTTCCGGGGCAGAAAATTGCTTTCTGCGGGCCTTCCGGCTGCGGCAAGTCTACGATTGCAAAGCTTTTGACGGGGCTCTACAAACCCTGGAGCGGGGAGATCCTTTATGACGGGATCCCGATCGATGAGATCGACCGGAACCAGTTCACCGGTTCGGTCGCGATGGTCGATCAGGACATTACACTTTTTGAGGACACGATCTCGGACAACATCAGAATGTGGGATACGACGATCGAAGATTTCGAAGTGATCCTGGCAGCCCGGGATACGATGATGCATGAGACGATCATTCAGCGTGACGGAGGATACCAGTATAAAATGCTGGAAGGCGGTGCCGACTTCTCCGGAGGTGAGCGGCAGAGACTGGAGATTGCGAGAGTCCTTGCCCAGGATCCTTCGATCATCATTATGGATGAAGCGACAAGCGCGCTGGACGCGCGGACGGAGGCACAGGTCGTGAATTCCGTGAGAGATCGCGGAATCAGCTGTGTCGTTGTTGCGCACAGACTTTCCACGATCCGTGACAGTGACGAGATCATCGTGATGAATCAGGGGCAGATCGTTGAACGCGGAAAGCATGAGGATCTGCTTAATGAGCACGGATTTTATGAACAGCTGATTATGTGCGAGTAGGAGGAAGCAGATGGGATGGTTTGAGGAACAGATCCGGGA
>CADABA010000154.1 GCA_902785985.1 uncultured Lachnospiraceae bacterium | reverse complement strand
TGAGTATTACATCCTGAATGTGACTTTGAAGAATAAGACACTGGAGGCTGCCGTATTTGATTCCGGTATGACGGATGACGAGCGGGAGCGCTATATGGTCCTGAATGAGACCATGGGTAACCGTCCATATCTCTTTGAAAGCGACGTCTATGCCAATGTGACGCCCACTTCGGAATATCTGGATTATGACATACCGGGAGAAGCACTCAGCGATGTGCGGTTTGCCCGGATGATCCAGGAGGCTGAGAAATATCTTGGTTATCCGTATGTCTGGGGTGGGTCTTCCCCGTCTACCAGCTTTGACTGTTCCGGCTTTGTATGCTGGGTGATCAATCATTGCGGCAATGGCTGGAATTACGGAAGAACCACGGCGGAAGGCCTGAGACAGCAGCTTTCCATTATTCCGAGAAGTGAGGCAAAACCGGGAGATATCATCTTTTTCCAGGGAACCTACAACACATCCGGAGCAAGCCATGTTGCCATCTATGTGGGAGACGGGATGATGATTCACTGCGGGAACCCGATCCAGTATGCTTCGATCAATTCAAGCTACTGGCAGGCTCACTTTTATTGTTTCGGCAGGCTGCCGTAAGAAAGGGAGAGTAAATGACAAAGAAAAGAAAACGTCTGGAAGACGAACTGAAAAAGCTGATTGCAAAAAAGGCGGAAGTTGAGGCTCGGATCACGGAGACCCAGGATCAGATCCACTGACACCGGAACAGCTGGCCGATGTGCTGGCGGCCTTCAGGAAAGGCAGTATTCCGGTCAATGCAATGGATATGATCACGGAGGAGGAAACAGATCATGATTAAGAGAATATGCACAGCGCTGATTGCTGTGATGATCGGAGCCGGAGCGTTCACCGTTCCGGCTTTTGCTTACACAGGCGAAGATGCGGGCTCTGCGGTGCCTGCAGTTACAGCCGCTGATGTGACGGCGGACACCGGTTCCGATACAGAAGAGCCGGAAGAAGGCAAAGGAACCGGCATCCGGGTCACGATTTCAAAGGATGGAGAAGAATCCACTAACCAGGTAGGCACTGTCCAGACTAACGGATCCAGACTGAATGTCAGATGCGGAGGCGGAATGGATTATCAGGTGATCGATCAGCTGCGTCCGGGAGATACCGTGAAGGTGCTTGGCGTCGAAGGTGACTGGGTAAAGGTTACCGTTCCGGAGCTGACAGGTTATGTTCATAAGAACTATCTCAACATTCATACAGAAGCGGCTTCCGGATCAGAAACCTTTGAACTCACGGAAGATAACCTGCAGTCATTCCTGCAGATGTTCGGTCAGGGATCTGGAACCACTCCCCTGACGCCAGACGGGAATCTGACACTGGTGGATGATTTCGGAAGTATCACCGGTACAGGAAAACAGTTCGTAACACTGGTCACGAAGGCCGGCAACTACTTCTATCTGATTATTGACCGTGATGAGAAAGGCAACGAGAATGTGCATTTCCTGAATCAGGTGGATGAAGCAGATCTCTTCGCACTGATGGATGAGGATGAAGCGGCTGCCATGAAGGAACAGATCGCAGCAGAAGAAGCTGCAAAAGCTGCAGCAGAGGCTGCGGAGAAAGCCAAAACAGAGCAAGCGGAACCTCAGCCGACAGAACCTGCAGAACAGGAACCGGAGCAGAAGCCGTCAAAGCTGCCTTATGCAATTGGGCTGATCCTTCTGATCGGTGCATGCGGTGCGGGCGGAGCGTTCTTCTATCTTAAGAACAAAAAGAGCCAGGCTGAATCTGCAGAACGCACGGATCCTGATGCGGATTATCGTGAGGATGATGACGGATACGATATCCCGGAGGAATCTGAAGAAGATGAAGCAGAAGACTCCGATGATGAGGAGGAATAAAAAAGATGAGCGAACAGAACAGAAACTATGAACAGATCGAAGAGATCACCCTGCATTTCGGGAAAGGAACGGTGGAGCCCTTCATGGCAAAAGATGGCCGCGAGATGCTGAAGATCGTGATCCCCAATGCGGAACGCAGTGATCATACTCCCTGGGCAAGCTTCGTGCTTCCTGCAAAGGCAGTCCATGAGAACCAGTATGGCAAAGGGCTTTGGGCAAAGATTCCTGCGGATGGCCACACAACTCTTACCAAGCCGTATCTGGCCGGTCAGAGCGAAGACGGCAAGAATATCTGGAAGGATGAGAAAACGACCGTCAGCAACCGCGAGCTGAAATCCATGGTCGAGTTCTACAAAAAGGATATGGTTCCGAAATACGATATTCCGGAGCTTTGATCCGTCGGGCAGCAAATGCTGCCCTATACATATGAATAAGGGAAAGGCCCTTTTACATTGACAAACAGGGCAATTCAGAGTAAACTACGAACACAGGTGCGAAACTTAAAAAAAATTAAAATTTCGGAAGTGATGATATGAACTATATTGAAAGACCAGAATACATGCAGCGGCTTCTTGATCTTATGGGAACTCCGGATATCAAGATCATTACCGGAGTGCGCCGCAGCGGCAAGTCGGAACTGATGAAGGCTTATATCCGCAGAATCAGAGAGATTCAGCCGGAGGCCAATATAATCTTTGTGGATTTCTTTGATCTGAAATATGAAGGCTTAAAGGAATATCATGCTCTGTATGATTACATTGAAAGCCATTATGCTGCCGGAAAACAGAACTATGTGTTTGTAGATGAAGTGCAGCTCTGTGAGAAGTTTGAACTTGCAATCAACAGTCTGCATACTTCCCGGAAATATGATCTCTATATCACCGGTTCCAATGCATTCCTCCTAAGTTCCGACCTGACGACACTGTTTACAGGGCGGTATATTGAGATTCATGTTTTCCCATTCAGCTTCGCGGAATTCTGCCGTTACTATGCAGATGAGCAGGATACAGCAAAGCTCTTCGATGATTATGTGATTAAGGTCACGAAGTATCATTTGCCGGATACGACAACGCTGGAGCATCTGGCAGAGTTCATGATGGATAACGTATCCAATCTGACTTCGCCCAACAACATCAGCGATACACTGACGGCAAATGTGGTTGTGACCAATCACAAGACTGTCGGTAACTATATCAAATATCTGTGCGATGCGTATGTTTTCTATGGCGTGCGCCGATATGACATCCGCGGAAAGAAATACCTGAAGACTTCCGTGAAGTACTATCTGAGTGATACTGGCATACGTTTTGCCAGGCTTGGCAGACGAAATCTTGATTATGGGCGGATGTATGAGAATATTGTCTGTATTGAGCTGATGCGGCGCGGTTATGAGGTGTATGTTGGAAAGCTGTATCAGAAGGAAGTGGATTTTGTGGCAGTCCGCGGTGATGAAAAGATGTATATCCAGGTCAGCGATGATATCTCACGCCCGGAGACCTTTGAACGGGAGTATGATCCCCTGCTCAAGATCAAGGATGCATATCCAAAACTTATCCTGGCCAATACCAGACATGAGACCTATGACTATGAAGGCATCAAGATTCATAATCTATCAGACTGGCTGCTGAAGCATGAATGAAGCTTTCTGTATAAACTGCAGGAGGATGTAAAATGAAAAGGATATTGCTTGTTGAAGATGACATTGCCCTTGGCAAGGGCATTTGCATTGCGTTGCAAAGTGAAAAAATACAAATTGACCTGTGCCGGACTTTACGCGATGCATATGATAAAGATATTTTCGAATACGATCTCTTCATTCTGGACATCAATCTGCCGGATGGCAGTGGATTAGACTATCTGCGTGAGCTGAGGGAGAAACATTGTTCTGTTCCCATTATCATACTTACAGCAAATGACATGGAAACGGATGTTGTGGTCGGACTGGAATCCGGCGCGGATGATTATATTACAAAGCCCTTTTCGCTCGCGATTCTGCGGGCGCGTGTAAATGCTCAGTTGCGCAGAGAGAGAAAGGGGATGCCTTATATCTATCAGTCAGATCCCTTTCTGTTTAATTTTGACCATATGGATTTTCAGAAATCAGGTATGCGGATCGAATTGAGCAAAACGGAACAAAAGCTGCTGCGCATTCTTCTGGACAATCGGGGAATGACCGTGAGTCGCGCTGTCCTTGTGGATCGAATCTGGAGCGACGGAGCGGAATACGTTGATGAGAACGCGCTCTCTGTCACTATGAAAAGGCTGCGTGACAAGCTGGAGGATGATCCGTCTCAACCGACATATCTGAAAACGATTTATGGACTTGGATATACCTGGGCGGTGAAGTGAAATGCAAATCTGGTTGATCCTTCTATCAGCATTTTCTGTTACGGCGGCGGGAATTGTGATCCTTATTGATCGATACAAAACAAAGAGAATTCTGAATGAGATCGATACGATGCTTGACGAAGCCATTAAGGGGGATTTTCTGGAGAGCACCTGGGATGAGAGTGTGCTTTCTTCTGTGGAGGGGAAGCTGGCAAGGTATTTGAAAAGCTCAGCCTTATCTTCCCGTAATCTTCGGGAACAGAAAGCGAAAATTGAAGCTTTGGTAGCAGATATTTCTCATCAGACAAAAACACCGATCGCCAATGTCCTTTTATATGCGCAGCTTTTAGAAGAACAGAATATACCGGAAGAGACCAGGCCGCTCGTCACATCGCTCATCGGACAATCCGAAAAGCTGAAAATGCTCATTGAAGCGCTTGTGAAAACCTCACGTCTGGAAACCGGGATTTTTCAGTTTCACCCAAAACGCAATGAAGTAGAAACCATGCTTGCAGAGGCTGTCAGGCAATACCTTCCCAAGGCGAAGAAGAAACAAATTAGGCTTACTCTGGAAACAGGCGATGCCGAGGCGGTATTTGATTCCAAATGGACCGCGGAGGCTGTCGGAAATCTTTTGGATAACGCTATAAAGAACACGCCAAGCGGCGGTGCAGTCTCCGTGAATGTATCAGAATACGATATGTTCTGCCGGATCGATGTTTCTGACAATGGCTGCGGTATCCCTGAGGAGGAACAGGCAAAGGTGTTTCAGCGGTTTTATCGCTCCCCATCTGCTGCGGATGCGGAGGGCGTGGGTATCGGCCTGTTTCTCACCAGACAGATCATTACCGGACAGGGAGGCTATATCAAGCTGACAAGCAAACCAGGCGAAGGCTCAACATTTTCCGTTTTCCTTCCCAGAGAATAGAATCTTTCAAAACCGTTAGATTTGAGAAAGAATCTGGAAAGATTCCTGTGTTAAAGTCTGTACTGTCATAAGGCAATACAGGCTTTTTCGCTATGGAGGTATCTATGACGATTTTAGAAACAAAGGACTTGAGAAAAGTCTATGGCTCCGGTGAAGCAGAAGTCCGAGCCCTCGATGGCATTAATCTGACTGTAAACGATGGTGAGTTTGTCACAGTCGTTGGTTCGTCTGGCTCCGGGAAATCAACGCTCCTTCATATGTTGGGGGGACTGGATCGTCCAACATCGGGAACCGTGATCGTAGACGGGCAGGATCTGTCCAGATTAAAGGACGAAGAACTGACTATTTTCCGCAGGCGCAAGATCGGCTTCGTGTTTCAGAGTTACAACCTTGTTCCCGTGCTGAGCGTATGGGAGAATGTTGTTCTGCCGGTGGAATTGGACGGAGGAAAACTCGATAAAACTTATATCGATCAGATCATCCGGACCCTTGGACTGGAAAATAAACTGACAAATCTGCCGAACACCCTCTCCGGCGGCCAGCAGCAGCGCGTTGCCATTGCCCGCGCTCTCGCCGCAAAACCGGCGATTATTCTGGCGGACGAACCCACAGGCAATCTGGATTCCCGGACGAGCCAGGACGTTATGGGTTTATTGAAGATCTCCAGCGAACGGTTTTCGCAGACGATCGTCATGATCACCCACAACGAGGAGCTTGCACAGATGGCGGATCGGACGGTCCGTATTGAAGACGGGCGCATCGTCAGCCGCAGCTGAAAGGGGGCGGAGTCATGCGTGTGAAAAATGGAAAATGTATCCGCCGCTTAAGTGTGAGAACACTGTGGGCACAGCGGAAGAGAAATCTGATCGCGGCAGCTGCGATTGTTTTGACCACACTGCTCTTTACTGCTCTTTTTACAGTGGTGATGTCCGTTAACGCCAGCTATCAGACCTACCAATTCAGGCAGATGGGTGGTTATTCTCACGGTACTTTCAAGGAGGTGACAGAGCAGCAGGCTGCGGATATCAGCGCACATCGCCTGGTGAAAGCAGCCGGTATCCGAATAGTCGTCGGAACCACGGCAGAGGGTGTCTTTGCCAAAATCCCAGCCGAGATTAGCTATATGGATGAAAACTGTACCCGTTGGAGTTATGCTTTGCCGACAACAGGGCGGATCCCAGCATCCGGCAAAGAGATCACGATGGATACAAAAGCTCTGGATTTACTGGGCGTGACTCCGGAATTGGGAGCTGAGATCACGCTGAGCTTTGTCCTCCATGATAAAGTGCAGACCGGACCGGAGATTACGGACACCTTCATTCTGGCGGGATGGTGGGAGTATGATGATCTCATGCCGGTCCACTACATTAACGTGTCCGAGGATTATGCAAAACAGATAGAGCAGCAGGGCTTGTCCGCCGGGATGAATCCGTTCCGGACCGATCTGAACGTAATGATGGCGTCTCCGGTAGATATCCGCGGTCAGATGGAACAGGTTGATACAGACCTTGGCTATACCTGGGAAGATCGAAATGCGGACAATGCGGTTCGTATCGGTGTCAACTGGGGCTATACCACATCGCAGCTCGGCGAGGGAATGGACGCGGGGACCATTATCGCCATTGTGATATTTCTGGTTTTGGTGGTTGTTACCGGATACCTGATCATTTACAACATCTTTCAGATTTCCGTTGCAGGAGATATTCGCTATTATGGGCTTTTGAAAACCATTGGTGTAACACCCAGGCAGCTTCGCCGCATCATCCGTATTCAAGCGCTGACGCTGTGCGCTATCGGTATTCCTATCGGGCTTCTTCTTGGATTTATCGTTGGGACACTGGTGATGCCTGCGATCATCGCAAGCAGTTCGCTCAGTGACGCAGCGCTGACCATCAGTACTTCCCCGCTGATCTTTTTGCTTTCTGCACTTTTCGCACTTGGAACGGTGCTGCTTTCCTGTGCAAAGCCAGGCAGACAGGCAGGACGGGTTTCTCCGGTGGAAGCAAGCCGGTATACGGAGGGATCCTACGGTAAAAAGAAGCCTGTCGGCAGGCGAAGCACCAAGATCCATCAGATGGCCTGGGCCAATCTCGGCCGAAACCGGAGCAAAACTGCGCTGGTAGTGATATCCCTTGCTTTGGCGGTCGTGTTACTGGACATGCTGGTCGTATTTGTGGGCGGATTTGATTTGGAAAAGTATCTTTCTGCTCAATCCTGTGCGGATTTCATCGTCAGCAGCCCGGATTATTTTCGAACCAATATCAGCGCAAAGGAATACCTGTCCAAAGAACTCATCGCGGAGTTGGATGCACAGACGGAAGCATCTCTTTCTGGATATGGGTACCGAAATAAGGGAACCTCTGCTGTCTGGATGCCAAAAAACGCCTGGCTCATGGATGAATCGCATTATTATGGGGTTGAACAGGCAGAGCGGATGTATGCTAATCAGGATCATCGGGATGATACGGCGCTGCAGATCATTACCATTGAGGGTTTGGACGATGCTCTGCTCGACAAGCTAATCCTTCTTGACGGCGATCTGGCTCCGTTGCATGACTCTGATGGGCATTACATTGCCATTTCTGCTGTTCTCGATGATTATGGAAATCCGGAGCATCTGGAGTATTATCCGGCTATTGGTGACACACTGACGTTGGTTTATGGGAATAACATGCCTTATGTTGACAGCCGCAGCGGTGAATTGATCGATGAAAACACCCCGATAGAATATATGAAAATGACGGCTCCCGATAGTCATGAGGTGGATTATACCGTCTGTGCACTGGTTGCTGTACCGCATTCTATGAGCTTTCGCTATCGGACAGTCGGCTATGAGGCGGTACTACCCGTAGAGGTGCTGGAACGTGACAGTGGCGCTCAGGTCATGCCGCTTTTCTATCTCTTTGATACCCCGAATGAAGAAACCGAAGCAGAGGCAGAACGGGTTTTGTCCGAGATGACTTCCGATCCTCTCTCCGCGCTGATGTATGAGAGCAAGGCCAGTCTCCGGGCGGATTTTGAGGGCTTCCAGAAGCTGTTCTTAATGCTGGGCGGTGCCCTGTGCGCAATCATCGGTCTGGTGGGAATCCTGAATTATCTCAATGCAGTTATGACCAGCATCCTCTCCCGCCGCAGAGAGCTTGCTGTTTTACAGGCAGTGGGCATGACGAATCGTCAGCTTAAAACGATGCTGATTTTTGAAGGGCTGTTTTATGCGCTTGGTTCCGGTATTCTGGCTCTGTTCTTGTCTGTTTTACTGAACCCTTTAACTGGGTATGCATTGGAAAAATCCTTTTGGTTTTTCAGCTACAGGTTTACTATCATGCCTGCATTTGCAACCATTCCTATATTTGCGCTGCTTGGTTATTTGATTCCAGTGCTTTTCTATAAAAGTGCGACGAAGCAAAGTGTGGTAGAAAGACTGAGGGAGGTTGAATAGTAAAAATCCTGGGCAGGAATGGTTTCAGAAAATTTTGAATTACAGTGGGGATTCCGACGATTTTGGTGATATCAAATCTTGATTGAATAAAGAACAGGAGGTAAACGTATATGAGCAATGCATTAAGAATCGGCAACCGCAGCATCAGCTATGAACAGGCAAAGGAAATGCTCTTCCCGGAGCTGATCCCGCAGAAAGGAAACGAGGCCATGCTTTCTACCGTTCCTCATGAGAACGTAGAGGATATGGCAATCGTGTTCCGGCTGGATCTTCATTCGGAGAGCGGCATGATGATGTCCACCAGAGTGAACCAGGCGATCCTGGATGGATTCGGTGTGACTGCCGATCAGATCAAGCAGGATGCACTGGAGAATGCACCGCACACCCATCCGGCATCGCTTCGTTCCATGCAGGAAGTGCTCGGTGACATGATGGGAGGCTTTCCAGTGCCGGGACCGGATCCGGGTCAGCCGACGCTCTATGTGGCAACCATGGAGTCCATGAACCGTGGCGCAGGCGTGCTTGCTTATCCGGGATTCCTGGATGAAGCAGCGGAAAAGCTTGGCGGCAGCTTCTTTATCCTGCCGTCTTCGATCCATGAGCTGCTGTTCCTGCAGGATAACGGGACCATGGACAGACATGAGCTGACGGCCATGGTCCGCAGCATCAATGCGGCGGAGGTCAGCCCGGAGGATCAGCTCTCCGACAATGTCTATCACTATGACGGTAAGGACAGGGTGTTCGAGCTGGCTGAGAAGTACGATGCCAGAAAAGCAGAACGGCAGACGGAAAGACCGTCCGTCCTGCAGGCGCTGAAGGAAAAGAGTGAAGCCGCAAGACCGCAGCCTATGCATGCCCGTGCGGCCAGAGCCGGAAAGGAGGAAGTACTGTGATGATGAAGTTTGAAGAGATGAGAGGTGCCAGAATGCAGGCCTATGCCAATGCGCTTGGGATCCGTGTGAACAATGGCGAAGGCGGGATGCCGGCTTTCAGTACTGCCGGCACTCTTCGGGAAACGATGGACCAGATGGGAGATCAGGAATATATGATCTCCGTTGAGATTGGAGGAAAGGATGAGTTCGAGGAAACCGTATAAGCTGGACCGGGTGGCGATCCGCATGGTAAAGGAGCCACCGCTTTACAGCTCAGAACCGCTCAGATCTCCGGAGGCTGCTGTAAAAGTCATCGCTGATATGCTGCGGCAGTACGACCGAGAAGCGTTCTGCATCGTGAATCTCCGGAATGATCTTTCACCGATCAATATGAATATCGTGAGTACAGGGACGCTGAATGCGTCCCTTGCTCATCCCAGGGAGATCCTGAAGAGCGCTGTGCTCTCCAATGCGAGTGCCACGATGCTGTTTCACAATCATCCGTCCGGCAATCTGACGCCTTCGCAGGAGGATATTGAGATCACGGACCGGATGAGCAAGCTGTTTGCCATGGCGGAGATGCCGCTTTTGGATCACATTATCATCGGCAACGGTGATCAGTATTATTCCTTCAAGGAGAACAGTGTGATGCCGATCGGAACGCAGATGTTTGCCAGAGATCCTGCGGAGATCAAGTTTGAGAATGTCGCAGAACCTGTCGTTTCCGAGAAGAGAGGATCCTATCATACGACGCCGGAGCAGCGTCAGGAGAAGATCCGGCAGATCACCGATAGGCTGGAGCTGGGCGTGCACCAGATCTTTGAGAGTGATAACTACAGGGCGTATCTTTCCACGATGGCAAAGTTCCACAGCTATTCCCTGAATAATACGATCCTGATTGCCATGCAGAAGCCGGGAGCTACGCTGGTTGCCGGATATACTGCCTGGCAGAAGGACCATGACCGGCATGTAAAGAAGGGTGAAAAGGGGATCCAGATCATCGCGCCTTCTCCATATAAGGTGAAGCAGGAACGGGATGCTCTGGATCTGAAGACCGGAAAACCGCAGATGGATGCCCAGGGCAATCCGCTGAAGGAAATCATTGAAGTGGAGAGACCTGCCTTCAAGGTCGCAACGGTATTTGATATCAGCCAGACAGAAGGAAAAGAGCTGCCGTCGATCGGCGTCAATGAACTGTCCGGCGGTGTTGAGGGATATGACGCCTTGTTTGATGCGCTGAAAGCAACCTGCCCGGTACCGATCGCTTTTGAGGATATTTCGTCCGGTGCAAAAGGCTATTACCACACAGAGGATAACCGGATCGCGCTGCAGAAAGGCATGAGCCAGATGCAGACGGTCAAGACGCTGATCCATGAGATGAGCCATGAACGCATGCATTCCCATGAAAAAGAAAAACCGGTGGAAGAAAGGCTCAGCCGCCGCAGCATGGAAGTCGAGGCAGAAAGCGTTGCCTTTGTAGTAGGAACAGCATTGTCTGCAGAGCATCCGGAGCTGAAGCTGGATTTCTCGGATTATTCCTTCGGCTATATCGCAGGGTGGTCCTCCGGCAAGGAGACGGATGAGCTCAAAGCGTCTCTTGGAAGGATTCAGGCGACGGCCAGTGAAATGATCTCGGAGATCGAAGGGCATCTGCAGGAGCTGCAGAAGTCAGAACAGCTGCAGGCAGTGGATGAGATCGATCAGAAGGCTGCCGCAATGGAGCCGGTGAAGATCTCTGTTGTCGCAGAACCTTCTGTGACCGATAAGCCGTCTATTCTGGCAAATCTTCATAAGGAAATACCGAAGACGCAGAAGCCTGCAGTCAGTAAGGGAAAGGAGGAGTGCCTGTGAGCCGTCTGGTGATCGCAGAGAAGCCGTCAGTGGCGGCTTCTCTGGCAAAGGTATTGAAAGCATCCGCCCGGAAGGACGGATATTTTGAAGGAAACGGCTGGATCGTCAGCTGGTGCGTCGGTCACCTGGTCGAGCTGGAGCCTCCGGAAAGTTACGATGAGAAGTATAAGAAATGGCGGAAAGAGGACCTGCCGATCCTTCCGGATCACTGGAGATATGCGGTCTCTTCTTCAACGAAGAAGCAGTTCGGGATCCTGAAGAAGCTGATGGAACGAAGCGACGTGGACCGTCTGTGCTGCGCAACCGATGCCGGAAGAGAGGGTGAACTGATCTTCCGGCTTGTCTATCATCAGGCACATTGCAAAAAGCCGTTTGACCGCCTGTGGATCTCTTCCATGGAAGACTCCGCGATTCAGGAAGGCTTTGCCAGTCTCAGACCTTCCACAGACTATGACGCATTATATGAAGCAGCCTTATGCCGGGAACGTGCTGACTGGATCGTCGGGATGAACGCTACCCGGCTTTATTCCTGCCTGTATGGATCCACCCTGAATGTCGGCAGAGTTATGACACCCATGCTGGCCATGCTGGTGGAGCGGGAACAGTCAATCCGGGACTTTGTGCCTGAGATATTTTATACGGTACAGCTGCAGTCCGATGGTCTGAAGGTTTCCGGCAGGAAGTATAAAGACAGGACTGGAGCTGAGGAACTGACTGAGCGTTGCAGGAACGAGGAACAGATGTGTGTATCAAAGGTTGTGACGAAGGATAAATCAGAAAAACCGCCGCTCCTGTATGACCTGACTTCCCTGCAGAGAGATGCCAATAAGATCCTGGGATATTCGGCGCAGCAGACACTGGACTATCTGCAGAGCCTGTACGAGAAGAAGCTGGTCACCTATCCGAGAACAGACAGCCGGTATCTGACAGAAGATATGGCTGCAGGACTGCCGCAGCTTACAAAGACAGCGGCAGGTGCTTTGGAGTATCCTGACCCGGTTTCAGTCAATGCGAAGCAGGTGATCAATAACGCCAAGGTCTCCGATCATCATGCGGTGATCCCGACAAAGGAAGTGAGTACGGTGAAGATCCGGGAACTGCCGAAGGGTGAAGCAGAGATCCTGAAGCTGGTAACGGTCCGGCTTCTGTGCGCAATAGGACTTCCTTGCCGGTTTACGGAGACAACGGTCACGATCACCTGTGCCGGAGAAACCTTCTCCATCCGGGGAAAACAGATCCTGGATCCCGGATGGAAGGTCGTCATGAATCATTACTATCCGGCCAAAGAGAAGGAAGAGACAGTTCCGGATGTACAGGAAGGCCAGGTACTTGCAATCAGTAATGCCGAAGTGAAAGAGGGTAAGACAAAACC
>CADABA010000153.1 GCA_902785985.1 uncultured Lachnospiraceae bacterium | reverse complement strand
TTTTGCTGTGTCCCTGCCCTCGCCTATGACCGAGGAGGAAATTCAGCAATTTGAAAAGATGATTTCGTCCATTGAACATACGACGCTCTATGATGAGACCGTGTTGAATATCATTCGCTCAGAAGCAGCTGCTTTTCTTGCCGGGCAGCGCAGCGCTGAGGAGACGGCGCGCTTGGTTCAGAGCCGTGTCAGCCTCTATGTATCTGAGCAGCACAATTAAGGCAGGCTTGCTCCAATAGTATTGAAACTCACAGAGGCTAAATAATTATAAAAAATTTGACAAAGCATGTCCCCAATCTGTAAAACCATGACATATCAATAATGAGAAGAAAGAATGCGTATCTTCAAAATTGGTCGAAATATAGGTTGACATAATACAACATTTATGTAAAGATGATATCATGGTGGAAATGTGTGACAGTTGTTTTCTGCCACGAGACAAGGGGGAAGAGCGTGTGGACAGAGACCAGGATGCTTTACAGGGAAATGTACAGTGTTTTGCTGTGCTATGCAAACGCTGCGCTGAAAGATAAAGCTCTTGCGGAGGAGGCGGTGCAGGATACGTTTCGCATTGCGTGCGCGAAAGCCGATGATCTTTCTGCAAGCGTGAATCCAAGAGGCTGGCTGATGCTCACACTGAAAAACGTCCTTCGCAATACCCGCAGAGAACTTGCCGCCCTGAACCAACTGTTCGTATCTGCTGTATCCATTGATGATGAAATCGTTCTGGAAACATACGCTTCAGGGACAGATTATGAAAAGCGCATTGAGGATGATGAAGTCAGCATTCTGTATTCCGATCTCCTTTCTCCAGATGAGTACAGGCTCCTGAAACGGATCGTGCTCCAGAAATACACGATCCGCGATGCGGCGAAGGAGCTGGGTATCTCGATTGAGAGCTGCAAAAAGAGAATCCAGCGGGTCAAAAAGAAGCTGAGAAAAAAGCTGGAGGAAGAACCGAAGGCAGACATAGCAAACACCAGCGGAAAAAGGGGGAGGGAGTAAGATGCATAGGATTGATGCCAATTCCTCCAGAGAGTTTTCCCGTTTTGATATGCTCAGTACTGATGAGCTGCGTCAAATCATCCGGCAGGATTCCTTACTGAATGAGAACGAAAGCGCCAATGTGGAAGCGATCCTGTACATTTCAAAACTGCTTTCCGACAGAGAGCAGGCTGACAGACCGCGAGATGTGGCCGCGGCGTGGGAATCCTTTCAAAAAGACTACCTTCCTTACAGCGGTGATCCGGAGCCATTGTATGCACTGGACGAAGAAGTCCCGGAAAGACAAGCTGAGAAGAAAAAACGAACGCGTATTTTGATTCCGGCTGCTGTTCTTGTTGCGGCAATCCTCCTGCTCTTTGCGGTCTGGATATACAATCCAAAGATGAAGGCTTCCACGGATCAAGCAGAAGAGTCCCTCTTTCCGGAACTAAGCGCGGCACTCAGCGCCTGTGATGTGAAGGAGGCGGTGATTCCCAAATGGCTGCCGAAAAAATATGAGGGAGAGGATCTGAAAATTATAGAGACACCTGAGGGCTGGCACTTTCACGATTTTTGTGGCACGAATACCGACTTCATTGTGATACAATTTGAACAATTTAAAGGCGAGCCGCTTGGCCATAGAGTGTATGAGACAGACCCAGGAGACCCCGTCATCTATGAGGCGGGTGGGATCGAGCACTATCTGGTGACAAATCACGCCCAGCGCTTGGCCATCTGGAGGACGGAAGATATGGAGTGCTGCATACGGGGAGAAATCTCAGAGCGGGATATGAAGCGGATCGTAGATTCAATCTATGAATGAGGAGAAGACGGTGGAAAGAGAACAGAAGGCGCTTTTGGAGCTGCTGTATAAAGAAATGTATGCTGTGCTGCTCAGCTATGCCTGTGCCTCACTGGAGAATGAGATGCTTGCGGACGAGGCGGTACAGGATACGTTTCGCATCGCGTGGTCAAAAAGCGCCGAGCTCTTAAATTGTGCCGATCCGAGGGCATGGCTGATGCTCACCCTGAAGAACGTCATCCGGAATACCCGCAAGGAGCTTACGGAGCTGAACCGGCTGTTTATTTCCTTTGAGCTTGCCCACGATGAGAGCGGACAGGATATTCAGAATGATTTGCTGACGCATGAGGAATACGAGCTTTTGTCCAGGATCGTGCTGCAAAAATACACGATCAGCGCTGCGGCTAAGGAACTGGGCATTTCGATTGAAAGCTGCAGAAAGAAAGTACGGCTGATCAAACAAAAGCTCCGAAAGAACCGGCAAAACAATCAAACCACGAACTCCAGCGGCAGGACAGCAAAAGGGAAGGAGGCGGAAACATGAGCAATTCGGATAACAGCGGGCATCGGGATTTTTCCCGCTTTGAACGGCTGTCAAATGAAGAATTAAGAAGCATCCTTGCACGGGATTCTCTTCTGGATGACGGGGAAGACGCAGACATGGACTCGATTTTGGCCATCTCGGAAATCCTGGCCGGAAGAGAGCATACGTCCGCAAGTGAAATTGATGCTGCATGGGAGAGCTTTCAGAAGGACTATCGCCCTTATACGATGGACGCAAAGCCGCTGTTTGCGTTGGACGATGAAAAAGAAGAACGCTCGGAAGGACGCAAGAAAACCCGCCTTCTGGTGCGCATTGTCAGCATTGCGGCAGTGCTTTCCCTGTTGCTTGGCTTCGGGGCGGTGACGGCCTATGCGCGGAAGGGAACTCTGTGGAACGTTGTCGTCAACTGGTCACAGGGCTCTTTTCGACTCGCCGATCCAAACGAACCGAAGCCTGGGCCGTTCTATGCACTGGCTACCGCACTAAGAGGCTATGGAATCAGAGAACCGCTGGTTCCCAAATGGCTTCCGGATGGCTATGGAGAGGGTACATTTCAATTTGAAGATACTCCGGGATTTATGCATTTTTTCAGTGCGTGCTTTAACGGTGAAAAAGAAATTCACATGAACGTCTTCCACTATTCCTCGGAGCAACGTCCGGAAGTAATATACGAGTCGGATACTTCTGTACCGTATGAAATCTATGAAGCCGGGGGCGTGGAGCATTATCTGATGATGAACGACAAGTATCGCAGGGCTGTCTGGATGAACGGCGACCTGGAATGCTCACTCTTAGGCGAAGTGTCAGAGCAAGAGATGAAACGGATCATAGACTCGATCTACAAATGAACAGCGGCCACTTGGGGTATTTTGAATCTACGACATGGAGAGCTTATGAGAATAGCAATTTGTGATGATCTTCCTCAATTTACACAAGAGCTGAAAAGCAGGCTGGAAACGATCTGTGCCCAAAATGATTGGGAGCTTACGAGCACCTTATTCACCTCTTCTCAGACAATTCTGAGCGCGGATCTGTCCGGTACACAGGTCGTCTTTCTCGATATAGACATGCCGGGTACAAATGGTTTGGCGCTTGCAAAGGAATTGCGCCGCAAATACCCCGGGATCATACTGGTTTTTGTCACGGCGTTCATTGAGTACGCACCGGAAGGGTATACTGTCTCCGCATTTCGCTATATCCTAAAACAAGAGCTTGATCGTACCCTCACGCCGGTCCTGGAAGATGTTCATCAGAAACTTTATGAATCGAGTGAATATATAACACTCCAGCAGAGGGATGGAGCAAAAGCTATCTATTTAAGCAGCATTATCTATCTTGAAGGTACACCAAACAGACGGGTGCTTTTCCATACCAATGACATAGATCAACCGATTGAAGCACCTGGCAAACTGGCCGATTACGAATCAACGCTTCGGGACAAAGGTTTCCTGCGTCTCCAGAAAAGCTTCATTGCCAATATGTCTCACATAAAACGAATCAGCAATTACCAGGTGACGATGAGCAACGGAGAAAACATCAGGGCATCTGAAAGAAATTACCGTGATATCTGCAGCGCATTCCTGCGTTGGAAGGGGCAGCATCTATGAGTCAGGGGCTGGCTTTTGTTTTTAATACAGTACTGATCCTCATAGAAGACTTCATGTTTCTTCTTCTTATAACGGGATTGTTTACGCCAAAACACAGAGGACTTGTGACGGGAGCCTGGTTTTTCACACTCTCGTTTTTGAGCTGTGTTCTGCTGTATTTCTTTGGAGATTCAGGAATCCTGAAGATTGCCTTGTCGTTAGGGCTTTATACCGGCTGGGCGATGGGAGCTTATAAGACATCCTGGAAAAAGGCTGTATTTACGGTACTGTTCTGGATTGCCTATGTGACAATCGGGGATATCTGCCTGATGGCTTTGCTTACGGCGGCAACAGGGCAGGGGATGACAGAGCTTATGCGTGATGCAGGCACATATTATCTTTTCTGCTTCTGCATCAAAACGGCAGAGCTTCTGGGCATCGTGATACTGCGTGCCTGGCTGCATTCTCATGTTGTCAACGAGACGCTCACATTGGCGGACCTGTTACGGGTGATCGTATTCCCGGCGGCCATGCTTGCGGTTTCCTTGTTCCTCATCCGGTTTTATATCCGTGTGCCCGAATTGGCAGCGGAATTAGCTATCTGCAATGCAATCCTTCTTGCTGCAGATTTCGCGTCGGCATTTCTTGCGCTTTATCTGGAGCATCAGCAGAAGCTTTCCCATGATAATGTTATCCTTCGTGAGAACATGAAAAGGCAGATTGATAATGTGGAGACATGGAGAGCGGCTTTCGATAATCAGCGCAGGCAGACGCATGATTTTCAGAACCACCTGCTTGTCTTGCATGGACTCATTGAGCAGAAAGGCTTGCAGGGAGAAGCTCTTCAATACATTGAGAAGCTCCAAAAGACAGATTCGAACAGTATGCTGCCGTTCAGGACAAACAGGATGGTTGTGGACATTCTCCTCAACCAGAAGCTTGCCATAGCTGAAAGTCGAAAGATCCTGTTCCTTTCACAGCTTGATGATCTATCCCGGTTCCCACTGACAGACGATAATCTGATCACGGTTCTTTCCAATTTGATTGACAATGCACTGGAAGCCTGTGAGAAAATAAAAGACCCGGAAAGACGTGTAATAGACTTGAAGATGCGCGTGGAATCGTCCGCGTCTTATCTGTATATTGAAAACACAACGGCATTCCCGGTTTTAATCAGGGACAACCGCATCCTTACCTCAAAAGAAGAGAACACAGAGCACGGATATGGCCTTCAAAATGTCTATGCAGTTCTGGATCAGGCTGACGCAATTTATTTGGTGGAGTATGTCCCGGAAAAACAGTCTTTTATCTTCTCCGCACAGATACCGCTTCCCATGCAAGAAGTATAAATACTGGAATCAATAGAGGAAACAAAAGAGAATAAATAACTGGAGATGAGCAAACATGCCCAAACGCCGCAAAAAACGAAAACCAGCGCGGCCACCGCTGACAAAGCTGGATGAATGGCTGTATTTTACAGGTGCGGCGATTTTCATAGTTGCCCTAATTGCGTCTTTGTTTGTGATCAATCTTTTGGAAGATGTGTATTATTTTTCTGATCAATCAATCTTGGCAGTAAAAAAACATGCTTCAGAGCTTCTTTTTCTGCCGGCCGTTTGCTACTTGATGTTGAGCGTAATCCCAATCTTCCTTGTGCCATACGGAAACGATCAACCGCTTTTCGGTGATCCAAAGATACGCTATGGCAGCCCGCCCTGGGCGCCGGATTGTTATCCCATCTTCGGGCGGCAACGTCATCTGGCGCGCCTTACACCGAAAGCACACCAATTCAGAAAAAGAATGCTTCATTTCTGGTTCGCCGGGTTGTTAATAGTTTTGGCCCTGGCACTGCTCAGCTTTTTCGGGCGGGACTGTCTTCTGCGAGATTACAGTATTGTCTCTTATGATATGCTTAATCGTGAAAGCAACCGTACATTTCCTTCAGAATTTTCATCCTTAGAGCTTGAAGCCGAGGTTCGGTATTATAAAAGCTGGACCACTTCCGTTAAAGCAAAGCTCAGTGCAGCAGAAGGAGACAGTTTTTCTTTTGAAAGCAGGGATTTCGCAAATAAAGATCGGGCACTGGCCTTGCGTAGCATGCAGACGCTCAAGGGTATGGTTCCGCCTCAAAACGTCAGTCTGCAAGGACGAGATAAGCTAAGAGATTTAGTGAGACGCGGGAATTATACCAAGGAAGAGACCGCCTTGCTGTATAATTTGTTTGATACAGAGATGCCGATTGAACAGAATGAAGAAACAGGACCCAGCATCATTGAGAAAAACGGTCTGTACAGCATCCGCATTGTTGATCCCAAGGGCGTTCCTCTCGCAGAATACGGCCCATACGGAAAGGAACCGACAATTGAAGAAGTGGGAAAGCGAACAGGACAGCTGTCCGAACCATTCATGGGGGTATTGAATACAGACGGGAAACTTGTTGTTTATATCGCGCCTGATGGGAAAGCTGTCTGCGTAAAAGAAATCTTTGGGCAGTATTATGAACGATTTGAAGCGTTTTCAGAAGATTTGGCTCCAACGGCGGAACCATTTGTAGGTGCGGAGCTATGCGAGGACGAGCAGAGCCTGGTTCTCACATACCTTGCGGGTAATGATTATCATAAGACAACGGAGCGCATTGAATTACAAAGGGAATTGAGATTACAAGAATAGGAACAGAAAAAATAAATGTACGATGAAAAATGATCAGCAGAGGTATAGAGAAATGATACGTCCCGTATGCACCCGGCGCTTCAGCACAAAAAACACGCCGGAAGAGATCCATGACAAACTGCGTATGTGCATATTACGCCGACGGACACCGGAAGTGATATAGTACTTGAACTGATCCAGAAGAAATTCACGGTCTGGTTTGTAAGGCTTTGGATCGCTTTTGCCGCATTGTTTGGGCTTGCAACGCTGATTTTGTGCCTGAGTGGATACACAGCTCAGTATATGCCGCTTCTTATTCCGTGGGTGATGATACTGTTCTTTTATAGCTTTTACACTGTAAGCTGCCGCCTTACCGCGCGAAGTCTTGGACGGCAGATCAAAGATATATTGGACGAAGAATAAAAACGGCAGGAGGATATAAGATGGGCTGCTGGGGAATGGGATTGACACAGAGCGACCAGTTCATGGAGACATATGAATCTTTCATGGACGAGTATAACGAAGGTGCTGCTGTACCCAATATAACGAAAAAGATTCTGGAGCAATACCTCAAGGAATTTTCAGCGGACGATCCGATCCTGCACGATGTCTGGTTTGGCCTGGCCAAGGCAGAATGGATGTGCTGCGAGCAGTCGGAGGAGGTCCTGACGCGAGTGCGTGAAATCATCGAAAGTGGCGCAAACCTTGATTTTTACCGGGAATCAGGCGCGGATAATCAGGATCTCAAAACGCGGAAGAGAAATCTGGACGCCTTTTGGAAGACAATCTCGACACCGCGCGCAAAGCCCCGGAAGCGGACGCCAGAGCCAAAAACGAAACAGCTGCCGCCTCTGGAGCCGGGAGATGTTGTGACCTATCCGGTCGAAGGCGGGCGGCGTGTGCTGATCGTTCTGGACCGCCCCCAGGTAACTGCGTATTATCAGCCGCTGTTTTGCTGTATCCTGAAACGAACTTTTGACCGTGATGAGATCAAGACTCTGAGTGTGATGACAGAACCGATCGGCTGGTTCGGTCTCTACGACGCGCCGGAGTTTTTACCGCCGTCGTCGCTCAAACCGATCGGGCATATCGAAGTGCCGGCGAAAGTGTACGCCAGCCTTTTCGATAAATGGCACGGCTGGAACGGCCTTGCACTGATTTCAGGAAGACGAAAAGATTTTACCGCAGACTATTCTGAAGCCACTTCCTACAACCTTAATAATCTGATGCACGACAAAATTCGTCTCGATAGACCGCTCCTGCGTGTAATTGGAATCAGCGGTTGCGGCAGCAGAGAGGAAATATTGCGCTTTACGAAGTATGTTAATGAAGTCTGGGGGCAATGAAATGAACGATAGCTTTTGCTGTGAAGATATGCGTTATCACGCCACCAACCACTGCCCGGTGCACGATTCACCCTATGAATGTCCGGACTGGCTTATCGTGCGTGACGACGAAGGAGATTTTGGCATCGTCATCCATGACGGTGGCACATCCTGTGTGGAGATACGATATTGCCCCTGGTGCGGGACGAGACTGACTGCGGAGAACAGGACATGACGAAGATCGAAGAAAAGGGGAAAATTGTCTATGTCTAATGCGGAGAGAGTGGTTATAAGCCCAAGGATGAATAGCATTGACACTATAGTCCTGGTTGGCAGTTTCCTTTTTTCAGTTATTATTATGGGCTTTGCCATGTGGAAAAAACAGGTCATCGCGGCGCTGATTTTTGGGCTTATAGGCTTGTGGAGCCTTGGAAAGATATGCTGGCAGTTCCTGCGCTTTCATCGCTTCGCTGTAGTTCTGGAAAAGGACATCGTTCGAATTCGCCCAATACACGGCGCAGAGAGAGTCTATCCCCGCACTGCTGTCCGCTGGCGGATCGTCGTTCGCCTTCGGAAGGGAGTAGAGGAAATCTGGTTGTATGGTGCA
>CADABA010000152.1 GCA_902785985.1 uncultured Lachnospiraceae bacterium | reverse complement strand
AAAAAATGCGGCTCTTGTGAAGGGTGAGACCGTCAAGCTGAACGGTGATCAGGCATATCTCTATGTTCGAAGCAGAGATACCGGTGAATTTGACAGTGCAACGGCCAGACTGAGACGCCAGAAGCAATATCTGAATTCATTTATCCCAAAAGCCAGAAAGAAGGCAAGTACGGCATCGGGCGCTATGTCTATCTATAAAAAGGCCGAGGATTATCTTTTTACGAATGTCGAGTATGCAAGGCTTGCAGAAGAACTGGCTGGCCTGGATTATGATCCGGACAAGGACATGTATGAGATTCCCGGTGAGGTCAGGATGGGCGAAGAATACGAGGAATTTTATACGAATGAGACAGAATTCTATGAAATGATCCTGAAAATTTTCTACAGAGAGACCGCATGACGAGAAAAAGAATTGCGCAAAATAACTGGATGTTGATTGAATGTCACATATTTTGTACGAGAAATTTATGGGAGAGAGCGCATATAAATAAGAGTTCATAATGCATTTTCTGTAATAATTACTAAAAATAGTCCGTGGGCTTGCATTTTTTCAAAATTGGCGTTATCATTACTACAGTTTAAACTAATATTTTCCTAGGAAAGAGAGGGGCTATTGACATGAAATTCAAAAAAGCCATGGTTGCCCTTGCTATCAGCACACTTATGGTCTTCGGAATGAGCACAGCTACATTTGCTGCTTCAAGCCCGAAGGTCACACCGAAGCCTGAATGCAAGACACCTACAACTACAACAACTACTACAAAGAAGGCAGCTGGCAAGTCTGACAAGACAGCGGATGCTTCTGCAATCCCGATGCTGGCTGAGGCTCTTCTTGCAGGCGGTGCTGTTGTAGCTGGCGCAAAGTACAAGCTTACAAAGTAAAATTTGTAGCAGGCAAAGAACGGTCGGACGTTATACGTCCGGCTGTTTTTTTAGAAATATCTGCAACCGATATGAGAGTTGAACTATATGAAAAAGAAGAAAAGCAATAAAAACATATATCTTGTGCTCTTTATCCTATTTCTGTCTGCAGCAATAGGTTATGGCGGATTTCTGCTCTATAAATCAAAGCAGAAGGCAGATGCAGACGAATATATGACTTCTCTGGCGGATTCCTATACAGAAAGTGTCACGCCGACTGCGACGGATACACCGACTCCGACACCGGAGCCGACAGCCACACCGGAACCTACGGAAACTCCTGAGCCGACACCGGAGCCTGTCGATCCGCTTGCGGGTGTGGATGTTCCGGAGAAAGCAATCGACTGGGAAGGTCTGGAAGCGGAGAACCCGGATATTTATGCATGGATCTATATTCCGAATACGAATGTGGATTATCCGATTCTGCAGCATCCGACAGAACAGAGCTATTATCTTGATCATAATATTGATCATAGTGAGGGATATCCGGGGTGCATTTATACACACCTTCGCAACAACAAGGACTGGTCGGATCCCAACACGATAATTTATGGTCATAATATGAGGAGCGGAACGATGTTCGCGTCTCTCCATTATTATGAGGATGGTGAATTCTTCAACAATAATCGGTATGTATATATCTATACACCTGATCAGGGGACTCTGGTGTACGAGATCTTCGCGGCAAGGACAGGCGGAGATGAAGATATCCTCGGAGCATATGATTTTACAAATGAAGAGACCTTTAAATCATATATATATACAATACTGAACAGCAGAGATATGTCGGGGCACATTCGAAATGATGTGACTGTCGATACGACAGATCATATAATTACGCTTTCGACGTGTACGGGAGATTCATCGACACGCCTTCTGGTCGAAGCGGTATTGCTCAACGATGAACATGTCCCGGAATATTCTTTTGTAAAAACAAATTAAAGCGGCTGCATAAGCCGCTTTTTTCTTAATGAGAATACCCGAAAGGGTTGCAGGTGGGCGACGATGGAAGAGACGGTTTACAGAATATCTAACAAAAAGAAAATGAAAATCGCCCTGGTCGCCGACCTCCACAACGTCAGCGGGCGAAGCGCACTTCGGAGCATGGAAAAGAATAACCCGGATCTGATCGCGGTCGCCGGTGACCTGATCGCCGGCCATACCCCGAAGGAAGCCGGGCACAAGGTGGAAAGTCAGCAGTTCGTTCTTCCTTTTCTTCGGGGATGCGCTGCAATCGCGCCCACCTATGTTTCCATCGGAAATCATGAATGGATGCTGACCGATGATGAGCTTGGGCTTTTCGCTTCCGCCGGTGCAGCTGTGCTGGACAATACCTGGACAGAGAGAGAAGGTGTTGTCATCGGTGGTCTTTCTTCTGCCCTCAGGAATATATGCAGCTTTGAGAGAGACGGATCCGGAGTGCTTTATCCGAAGCTTTCTGATCTTCGAAATCATGATAAGATCATGACGAGCTCTGAATGGCTCTCCGAATTCGAACAGCAGCAGGGATATAAGATCCTTCTTTGCCATCATCCCGAATACTGGTGTCTTCGCGATCCGTTCCTTATAAGTCGAAGGATCGATCTCGTCCTCTCCGGGCATGCGCACGGCGGCCAGTTCCGGTTCCTGGGGCAGGGGGCTTATGCACCGGGACAGGGCTGGTTCCCCCAATTTACATCCGGTGTACATAACGGGCCGAACGGAAAACTGATCATATCCCGCGGACTTTCAAATCCAGCCAGACCGATCCCGAGAATTTTCAATCGGACCGAGGTTGTTTACATAATCGTCTGATCTGGAGAGAAGCTGTTTGCTGATTCCGGTCTCGTCGTAGAGGATAGAAAGTTACTCTCTTTCAAAAAAACATTAGTAAAGCGGACCGTCTGATGATGAAAATCCAGGATATATTATGGGTTTTCTTTTAAAGGTTTATCATGTAAAATAGTTGAGGTGTCTCAAAGCCTCTGTCGGATTGCAGACGTGTGCACTGGAAGGCGCAAACGACCTGCGCACGTCGCGGCAAGAACGCCGAGGAGTTCTTGAAGACATGGATTTGAAAACAGGGACCGCGTACGGAGGAAACGCGTCTTGTTAGCGCCGGGACCGAACAGGAAGGTCGACGAGGACGGCAGTGATCGAAAGATTCGGCGGATGCTGCCGCGGTGATCGGTGAATCGTGAGGGGCTGTATAAAAAAGCAGAATGAAAACTGTAACAGAGGACAGCTTCAGCACCGGAAGAACATAAGGGCAACCAAAACAGACTCACAGAGACGGTCTTGATAAAAAATATACATATGAAAAGGAAAAGAAAATGAGAGTAGTTATCCAGGATAATTATGAAAAGATGAGCAAGTGGGCAGCACAGTATATCGCAAAGAAGATCAATGCGCATAAGGAAGACAGACCTTTCGTACTTGGCCTTCCGACCGGATCTTCACCGATCGGTGTGTACAAGGAACTCGTTCGCATGAATAAAGCCGGAGAGATCAGCTTTAAGAATGTTGTTACCTTCAATATGGATGAATACTGCGGACTTCCCCGTGAACATGATCAGAGCTACTGGTACTTCATGCACGACAATTTCTTTGATCATCTGGTAGATATGAATCCGGATAATATTAATATTCTGAACGGCATGGCTGAGGATCCGGAAGAAGAGTGCGCAAACTATGAGAAGAAGATCGCGTCCTACGGCGGAATCGACCTGTTCATGGGCGGGATCGGTGTCGACGGTCATCTGGCATTCAATGAGCCGTTCACATCTCTTTCATCCCGCACAGGTATCCGTAAGCTGACAACGGACACAAGAATCGTGAATTCCCGTTTCTTCGGAAACGATCCGGAGAAGGTTCCGGCTTACGCATTGTCTGTCGGAATCGGAACGGTCATGGACTCCAAAGAAGTGCTGGTCCTGATCAACGGACATAATAAGGCCAGAGCCCTTGCGAAGACAGTGGCCGGCAGTGTCAGCCAGATGTGGACTTGCAGCGCGCTTCAGATGCACAACGGCGCGATCATTGCCTGCGACGAGGCAGCCTGCGGTGAGCTGAAAGTCGATGCGTATCGTTACTTCCTGGATATTGAGAAAGACGAGAGACTGTAATTCTATCGCGGTTTCTTTGATGAAGAAAGCAAAAAAGGCAGCGTGTTTCTCTTAGGCACGCTGCCTTTTTGTTTATGTGGAGGAAATCCCTGAGTCAGTCGACGCTGATACGGATTCCCTGCCAAGTCCCGCGAGCACGATTGGAAAAAGAAAATGAAAGAAGCTTAAAGAAATTCGTTCATAATATAGGCACTGCGGTATTTGCGACGAAATCAATTTTTGTTTACAGGAAATGCCTGCTGCTGTATAATGTTCTGTGTATTAACAGACGCTTGCAGGGATTATTTCAGTGAAATGAATTGGAAATATTGTGAGTAATGAGGGAATTGTGATGAAAAAGAAATTAGTTATTCTTCTTTCTGCAGTTATGATTATGGTCTCCACTGTTCCGGTCATGGCGAGGGATCCGCTTTACAGCCCGACAGGAACGCCGGCAACAGAGACGCCGAAGAAGCCGAATCCACCGTCAAAGTCACCGAAGACCGGCGAAGCTGATTACATGCTTTACGGCCTTGGCGGAGCTGCTTCTCTGGCAGCAGTAGCGCTTGTGGCAAAGAAGAAAAGCGAGGCTTGATAATGATGATCGGGAGGTGTCCTTAATCGGACGCCTCTTTTTGTGTGCAGGATATTGACCGGAGAAAAAAGCAGCTGTACGGGATGACAGTTTTTTGTGTCATTGATGTATAACTGCATTTTTTATATAATTGACAGGGGGCCGAACGATACTGGACAGAAGCCTGCTTTTGTTTCAGAAAACTGTATCCACCATTTTCAAGAGGTAAGCCATGAACAAATCGCGCAGAGCGCTTAACCGAGCGGTTATTGCACTGGCAGTGATCTTTATGATTCTCACTGCTTCCGTCATAGTAGTTCTTTCGACAGATGCCGCGCAGTATCGTCACAATATGAATCTCGGCAGGCGGTATCTTACGAACAATGAATATGCATCAGCGGTAAGGGCATTTGATGCTGCGATCAAGATCAGAACAGAGAGCGGAGAGGCTTATATGGGACGAGGCGATGCGTATGCAGGAATGGGTGAGACAGAAAGTGCAGGAAACGATTACGAGACGGCGAGAACCTTTGATCCCAGCCTTGACAAAAAGGTAGAGCGAAGACTTGATGATCTTTACCGGGCGAAAGACTACGGGATTTCTGCAAACCCGAAATAAGTGACGGTCAAAATTGTTTCAAATTGTTTGACAAGATGTTACATTGAGGATATATTTATATATTTGGATGGGCGTTTGTAATACGTTCATCTCCGGAAAGGAGCAGCTATGACGAACACAGTTGGACCTATGATCAAAAAGGCACGTGCCGGAGCAGGGCTCACACAGGAGCAGCTCGCAATGAAGGTCACGGGCCTCTCTGCCTCGGATATAAGCCGGGCTGAGCGTGGAGAACTGATTCCCACACAGGAACAGCTGAAGACGATCGCGAAGGTGACAGGTGTAACACAGAAGTCCCTTCTTGACGCGGCGAAGGAATCAAAGACTGAGAACAATTCGTCGGGTACATCAGGTTCAACAGGCAGTGGCAAGAAACCGGCAAACAGCACAAGCGGCAAGAAACCGGCAGGCAGCACGAGTACAGGCAATGGTAAGAAGCCGGCAGGCGGTACGAGCTCAGGCAGTGACAAGAAGCCCACAGGCAGCACGAGCACCGGCACGAACACAGGTAAGACCATGGAGGTCACGGCGACAGAGAGAAAACTTGTTGAGCTCTATCGCAAGGCCAGCACGGACGAGAAGAAGACCGTCATGAGCATCCTGAAGGGCGAGAAAGATACGACCAACGAGATGATCAGTTCTCTTCTGGATGGCTCGAAGAACGCAGTAGAATCGTTTGCAAAAAAGAAATGAAGAACAAATTTGTATCAATATTAATGTCAGCCCTTCTGGGCATCACATCTGTCGCGGCGCCGACCGTACTGACTGCGGTCCCCGTTTCCGCCGAACCCGATTCGGAAATCACCGAGAGCGAGACGGAAGCAGGCTATATGTCCTCCAAGTCCGGAAGCGGTGAGAAAACTTCCACAGAGAGCGGAACGGACAGCAGCTCTGATGAGTCAGCAGACAGCAAAACGGAGAGCAAAGAGGGCACTGAGTCCGGAACAGAGTCCACAGACAGCAAAACTGATACGGACAGCAAGACCGATCTGATCAAGTCCGGCGACTTCACGTCCAGTGACGGCTGGGATGTCTTTCTTGAGGACGGCGACGGCGATTTCATCGTAAATGACGGTGAGATGCTCTTAAATATCCGCAATACAGGCACTGTTGACTACGGTGTACAGCTTTACTATGACGGATTTAAGCTGGCCAGGGGATGTACCTACAGAATTTCCTTTGACGCAAGCTGCGATGTCGAAAGACCGCTCATCTGGCGCGCACAGATCAACGGCAAGGATTATCACCCCTATGTGATCGACACGGTCACAGTCGGACCGGAAAAGAAGCACTTTGAGGCTGAATTTACGATGACGGAGAAGACCGACAAGGCTCCGCGCCTCTGCTTCAACTGCGGCTACTGGGAGGGCGCAGATCCCACCGTAGCCCACACCATCCATCTCGACAACGTTACTGTTCTTCTGATCGATGGAGATGACAGCGACAAGGAAGAACTCAATGTCATTACGACGAGCCGCCTCGGATATCAGGAAGATGCGAAGAAGATCGCGGTCTTCAAGAATCCTGACCTTGAGGATTACTCGATCGTCGACGTGGATTCCGGTGATGTCGTCTATACCGGCGTGGCAGGAGACGAGGAGGAAAATGCAGCCTCCGGCGAGACTCTCCTTGTCGCCGATTTCAGTGATCTGAAGACACCCGGAAACTATCAGATCGTTGCAGATGAGGTAAAGTCAGCTGTCTTTACGATCAGTGATACGGTGTATGATGACACGATCGACGAGACATTCCGCACGTACTACCTGCAGCGCTGCGGACAGGAAGTCAAGGACGATACATTTGGTCATAAGGCCTGCCATACGGAAAAAGCAAAAGATTATGAGACCGGCAAGACAGTCGACGTGAGCGGCGGCTGGCATGACGCCGGAGATTACGGAAAGTATGTCGTTGCGGCAGCAAAGTCTGTTTCTGACCTTATGCTTGCGTATGAGAGATATGCTTCGCTTGACAAAGAGGAAATGGAAAAGGACGGCATCAAGTCGGATATTCTTGTAACACCGACCCCGACTCCGACTGTTTCCGCGACCCCGACCCCGACTCCGACAGTCTCTGCGACCCCGACTGCAACACCGACCGCGACACCAAGTGCAAAGGCCTCGAAGACGGACAGCACAAAGACCGGCACGAGCAAGAACAGTGCAAAGACCGAATCCGCTAAGAGCGGAACAGCAGCACCAAAGACCGGGAATACAGCCGGAACCGCAAAGACAGAGAGCACAAAGACAGAGAGCACAAAGACAGGTGCCGCAAATACAAAGACAGAAAAGAAGATCCTTCCGGAAATCCTTGAGGAGACCCGCTATGAGCTCGAGTGGATGCTCAAGATGCAGACAGAGGAAGGCAGTGTTCACCACAAAGTGACGACAGCCAAATTCCCGTCCGTCATTATGCCGGAAGAAGATAAGGATGAGCTGATCCTCCTCCCGGTCTCCTCGACCGCGACAGCGGATTACGCAGCGGCGATGGCGATGGCAGCCCGTGTCTATGAGCCGTTCGACAAGGAGTTTGCGAATACCTGCCTTGACGCGGCAAAGACCGCTGCGACATGGCTTGAGAGAAATCCCGAGGATACCGTAGGATTCAAGAATCCTTCCGAGATCAGTACCGGTGAGTACGAGGATTCGAACGATACGGACGAGAGATACTGGGCGTTTGCAGAACTCTACAAGACGACCGGAGATGCAAAATATCTTAATGATCTGAAGCCTTATACGGAAAAAACAGTTCCTCTCGGGCTTGGCTGGCAGGCCGTCGGTCTGTACGGTGAATATGCAGTCCTTACATCAGACGCTGAGACAGCGGATAAGGATCTCTACAAGAAGGTGGAGGAGCGTTTCTTTGAACAGGTCGATAGCTATGTAGGAAAATCCCGCAGGGATTCTTATGGTGTATCTCTGAGCGCGGACGACTATATCTGGGGATCCAACATGTCTGTCGCAAACAACGGAATGGCGATGATCATGGCAGCGGAGCTTCTACAGTCAGAGCAGATATGTGGACAGCGCGCAGATGCAGCTGGCCTATCTGACAGGCAACAACACCAATAACATGTCCTTCGTAACAGGCGACGGCGAAGGCCAGCCGAAGAACCCGCATCATCGCATCTCACAGGTGCTTGAGAAAGCGATTCCAGGCATGCTTGTCGGCGGACCGAATTCCGGACTTGAGGATGATTATGCGAGGAGCGCACTGGCAGATGCGGCACCTGCTGCATGCTATGCAGACAATGAGCAGTCTTACTCGACCAACGAGGTAGCGATCTACTGGAATTCTCCGTTCCTGAACCTGATGACGGGCGTGAACATCTATGAATAAAAACTGAACTGAAGAGGCTGTCGTGTTAACGCAAAGTACAGCTGTATGGGTTGGCACTTGCTTTTGGCGTGACCATACGGCTGTACTCCGGGTCGGCACGGCAGCCTTTTTCCTCTAAAGATTCCATTTGTCGTAATAAAGTGTCTGTTCATCGAAAAACCGGCTCTGTGGGCTATAATGTACAGTATCAGGATCGAAAGTTGTTTTACATCTTTCGATAAGATATACTTAGAAATCATAGAAGAGGTGAGCACCATGACATCTTTCAGAATAAGCACGGGCATACTGTCAGACACTTCGATGAAGACCATGAAAATTGCAGACCGGATGCAGGATATAAGCCGGGAGGTCGGCCTGGTGAACAGGAATCTGCACGGATGCTTTCCGGAAGAGAGCATTGCGGCGCTCAGACTGTCCGATTTCTCCGCCTCACTGGATGTCCTCTCGGGAAAAATGCACGGATTTCACCGTGCGATGGATGACTGTGCGGCGAGTTATGTAAATGCAGAGGAGCAGGCTTCCAATGACTTCGCAGGCTTAAGTGCGGGATCAGCGAAGAAT
>CADABA010000151.1 GCA_902785985.1 uncultured Lachnospiraceae bacterium | reverse complement strand
TAATCCCTGTTACCATTGATCTTTGCAATCTTTAGTATACAGGTAAATCCACGATGCTACAAATGTGAGGTCACTTCATATTATCTAAGCATGCGTAACTATGCTCCAGTGGAGCATTGTGTAGCTGTGGCTTTTATTCTTCATCGCGAGATTATACTCACGTTGGAGGCATGCCTCACTTTGCGCGTATCTCTTGTCCAAAGACACGAGTATTGCGCGATGAAGAAATAAGCAGATATTCCCGACACCGGATTCGTGCTGTCAGATGCTTTCATATTCTCAGCTCGATTTCGTCACAAAAAATTTATCGGAATCCTGAGCACATATTTCTCTCAGTGTAGGAAGCCCATAATTCTACAGGAGGCAGGCAAAACTACATCCTGCACGTCTCAAGAGGCGGGTTTCAATCCCCCGCTGAGTTCAATTCTCGCTCGCGAGAATTGGGAATCCCTGCGCATCCTCGCGGAGCGTTTATCTCAGTGGGGGATTGTAACCCACCACTGAGACGAGCAGGATATTGATCTATCCCCCGCTTACAGAAGCAGGGGTCTTCCCCACTGAGATAAACGCATCCGACGGATCGCAGATATGGGAAGTGGATTGTGTCTGCGCACCCAGCATATTTCGGAAAGAGCGAAGATGCACTCCTGAATCTGTGATACTTCAGGTTCTTCCATGTCTCACTTCTCTCTCCAAGCTGCTATTTGCAATTCATCATACATGAGGATATAATAAGAAGCGCACTTTCACCGTGAAAGTAAAATGAACTCTATAGAACGGGCCGCATCAATTTTTTTCAGAGCAATCTGATATCATTTGCAGTCTGATATTCACTTTCACCGTGAAAGTAAGAGTTTAATTATTATTCTTCATCGCGCAATACTCTTATTCTTCATCGCGCAATACTCGTGTCTTCAGACATGAGATACGCGCGCAAAGTGAAACTCGCCTTCATCGTGAGTACAATCTCGCGATGAAGAATAACAGCCTCAGCTACACAATGCTCCACTGGAGCATTGTTACGCATGCTCAGGCACGGCGGATCGCAGCCGCGCAAAGAAGAAGGTGCTTCGCACCCTGCGCGGCGCGGCAAGAACGTCGAGGCGTTCTTGAATTCAGAGTTCTAGTGATTTCAATCATACGATGAATGCGAAAATGAGACCTGACTCTGACATGGATTACAAAGTAATCGACAGAGATTAATGCCTCAGCCTGGTTGCGGCCCCGTAAACAGGAAGTTGATTCGCACGCAGGATCGCGCGGCAAGAACACCGAGGCGCTCATGATATACTATGAACTGCGTTATCGTAAAATTGACAGGCAATGAACATCATCTTCACCCAACCGGATACACACTTTCACCGTGAAAGTGAAACACACAAAGGGGGTTTTTATGTACAGACATCCACGCAAAATCGCTTTTGCCGCTCGCAAAGGCGGCGGCGGTAAATCCACAAGCGCCATCAGCTTTGCCGGCGAAATGGCACTGCTCGGCTCCAGGGTCCTGATCATGATCTTTGATCAGCAGGACGATCTCGCCGACTCATACCTGATCGACACTGATTATGACCCGGAAAACTATCGTTCTCTTGCCTCTGTTCTGAAAGGGGAAATCTCCGTACGCGAAGCTATCTACACAACCATTCCTTACCAGCGAAAAGGCCGTGCAGCAGATCTCAAAGCAAAGTTCGGGTCGACAGGTCGTGATTACACTATCGACATCATGCCTGCGGGTTATGATATTCCGACCGTTGCGCTGGAACTAAGCGAAGAAGAAAATCTTATCGCCAGGATTATGAAGGAGGTCGAAAACAACTATGATTATATCATTATGGATCTTCCGCCTTCAGATGCCAACGAATCCATGCTCGCACTGGAATATGCCAACTATGTGATTGTTCCAGCCGGTGAAACAGCTTCTTTTAAATCCGTCAATATGATGGTCAACACAGTCAACGATTTCACGGTGAACGGGTATGATCTCGACCTCCTGGGAATTATCATTAACCGATACAGCAAAAACCGTGTCGTGCGCCGTGAAAATGAAAACACATTCCGGGACGTTCTCGGATCGCTTATTTTCAGTCAGACGATCCGCGACTCGACCGATATCGAGAAAGCAAACGCATACGGCCTGCCTCTCAGTGCTTATCCGAAATGTGATGTCGGCATGGACTGGACCAGGCTTTCAAGAGAGATCGTGAAAAGAATCGACGAAAAAGAAAAATAAAAACGCGTCCTTTCCCTCAGCGGCATCGATTTTTTTATTCTTCATCGCGTGTATCTCGCGACTTCAGTCGTGAGATACGCGCGCAAAGTGAAACTTGCCTTCATCGCGAGTAAATCTCGCGGTGAAGAATAAAAGCCTCCGGCGGATTGCTTTACGTGCGCAGTGGAAGGCGCTTACGCGCCGCGCACGTTGAGGCAAGAACGCCGAGGCGTTCTTGAATTTTCCGGGAGGAGACCATATGGCATTAAAACGAAAAATTGGTGAGACTCAGGCTTCCAGAATGGCCAGACAGAGATTAGAAGATACAAAACAAAAGATCACCTCGGAAACAGTTGTAAAAATCCCGGTCGAAAAGCTCGTTGAGAACAATTTTAACGCTGAAATCCCCGTTGAAGACCTGAGCGAACTGGCAGATTCCATCCGTGAGGTCGGGCTTATGAATCCTGTCCTCGTCTACGCAAGGGAAGACGGGTCCTATGAAATCATTTCAGGACACAGAAGAGTGCGGGCGATGAGGGATATCCTCAATCAATCTGAGATTCCCTGCATAAAGAAGAAATACCCTTCTGATGTGAGGACCCGATTCAGGGAACACGCCGACGCCAATGTACAGACGCGGAAAAATGATGTCCGATTCTGGCAGGCTGAGATCAAGATTGCGCGGGATATATTACATGACGAAGGTTTTTCCGGCACTAAAGACGAGGAAGTCGCTGAAATCTCGTCTATGCTCGGAAAAGGCGCTTCCAAAATGCAGATCTATCGCTACGACGGTCTGAAAAAGCTCAGCGAAGAGGTCCTGTCGCTCGACCGCTTCGGTCTTTCCCCGAACACCCTTTACAACGCGGTAGGACTGGACAGGGAGGAACAGAGACTTCTTGCTGAAAAAGTGTCATCCTTAATGGATGCTGCGGAAGACCCTTCCATGTCGAGAGCAGAGTTCAATGCAATCATTCACAGCATTAAAGAACGGAGAAAAGGAAGAGAGCAGGATTTGCAAAAAAAAGAGCGGGCAGTCGAGGCCAGGACTCCTTACGAATCTCAGCTAATCAAATCTTCCGAAACATTCCTGAAGCGTCTTATGAAGGCAAAATCCGAAGAAGAGAAAAAGACGGCCTTACAGGAACTTCGTTCTTTAAGGCTCAAACTTGATGAGGCAGAGAAGAAGCTTGCAGGGCAGCAATGACAGAACATATGTTCCCCGGCATCGAAAAAAGGGCAGCTGAAGACATAGAATCCGGATCACAGAGGAGCTTCCTCTGCAGATCCGGATTTTTTTCATATCTCCCTGACCGTAATACTGTTCAGAAGGGGACAGTGATTTCAAGAACGCCTCGGCGTTCTTGAATCTTTTCCTCATCCCGTTCTTTGCTTCTGCCCAATTTTACTATCACGGTGATAGCAACTTGACGCATAAATATGTTAGCCCTATTATAATAACAGGACTTAAAATTAGCCGGTATATTCCCGAAAGGATCTTTGCCTTTTAGAAATCTTCGGAATGAACTTTCGGAAGCAGCGACCACCCGGCGGAATCATCTTATACTCATCTATAGGAAACTCAAAGTCTGACTTGAATAAGGGGAATAAAGAAATTGGGGAAAATTATCGTATTCATGAATGAGAAGGGAGGATTAGGCAAGACGAGCCTCGTTTTTAACGCCTGCCATGTCCTCTCAGGTAATAAAAAGAAAAAGCGCGTTCTTGCCATCGATATGGATGCTCAGATGGCAAATCTCACCTATTTCACAGGGACTGAGAAACGCGAGGATCTTCCGACGATGTATAATGTCCTTCTCCAGGGCGGGGATATTCACGATGCCATCGTGACCGTCAAAGAGGGGTTCGATCTGGTACCCGCCACCGTCAATGTAGCCAATATCAGCAGCTTTGCCAAAGTCTCCCGAATGCGCAAAGTAATGGACTCCATACGTGAAGAGTATGATTATATCATTATCGATGTGAGCCCTTCGCCGAATCATTGCCACACACTTGCGCTGGCTGTCAGCGATTACATCCTTATTCCGGTCAATCCGGACGTGACCTCGCTCAAAGCGAATGAAGGTATGATGGAAACGATCGAAGAAGTTCGGGATTCAAGCAATCCCCGTCTTAAGGTTCTCGGCATTCTGTTTAATAAAAATGAAAACCGCACGAACCTGGGCAGCAAAGTCCGTGCTCTGACAGAACGGTTCGCCGAGAATCTGGACACTGTTGTCTTTGATACAAAAATCCGCCAGAATGTCGCGCTCAGCGAATGTGTCGCTGCCCATACCGGCATTACGGAATATTCTCCCAGAAGCAATGGAGCAAAAGATATTTGCGCATTTGTGGATGAATTCGTAAGGAGGATCGAGGACGATGGCAGGTAAAAAGAAACTGGATCTCAGTGAATTCGAAACTCCGGCAAAAAAATCCGGTGAAAAAGCCCTGAAGCGCAGAATGATCGAAGACACGGCAAAGACCGGGGCAGAGAAAGACAGGGTTCTCAATATTCCCTGTATATTAATTCATGAATCACCTCTCAATAAAGAGATTCCTCTCACAGATCTCGATGAGCTTGCCGAATCAATCCGTCTGTACGGACAGCTGACGCCGGCCGGGGTCTACGAGAAAGAGGACGGCACTTATGAGCTCTATGCCGGCCATCGCCGGCTCCATGCAATCCGGGATATTCTGAAAGAAGAGACGATTGCCTGCATCACGAAGCCGTATACGACCGATGCAGGGACCCGTTTCGGTGAGCATCTCGATTCAAATCTTCAGTCCAGAGAGAAGGATATTCCATTCTGGATGGCTGAAATTGAAAATGCCTTAAACCTTATTCGGAGCGACGGAAAAAAGAGAAGTATAGATGCCGAGATGGACGAGATTTCTGAGATGTTCCGCAGGCACGGGCTTAAAAAAGGCTTCTCAAAAGCCGGAATTTATCGTTATTACGGTCTGAGAAAACTTACTCCTGCGCTTCTGGATACCTATCGCTACGGTCTGGAAGCTCCGACACTCTATAAGGCAGTCAATCTGACAGCAGCTGAGCAGAATACACTTGCAATGCAGATTGGCGAGTATGTGAAGATTCATGCAGGCAGTTCGGAGGATGACATAAAGTTCCCGACCAGGTTGTTCCAAAGCAACGTCGACCGTCTTGTTGCTGCCAGAGAAGAGCCGCAGGCAAGACCGGGCAGAAAACGACGCAGTTACTCAGAACAGCTGAAAGAAATGCAGACCTCCTATATCGCCAGGCTGGGAGCCGCCAGAACAAATGACGAGCGGAGAGAGGCGGAAGAATCGATCCGGCGTACCATTGCTGCTCTTGAAGGGCTGCTGAATACGCTGAAGGACTGAAAGGGCGCAGGAAATATCGTTTACTGCCACAGTTGTCATCAGATCAGGTCCCTTATTTTTCCAAAATATTGATATACGTAATGGTTTTATATATACGAATTCCAGTCTATGGATCCGGCTTGTCTCAGCTCCACAATGCTCCACTGGAGCATTGTGGAGCATGCTCAGGCACGGCGGATCGCAGCCGCGCATAGCGGAAGGTGCTTCGCACCATGCACTGGGCAGCAAGAACGCCTCAGCGTTCTTGAATTTACCCACCGCTTGCAGAAGCATGGGGTTTCCCACACTGGTTACAAGAACGCAGAGGCATTCCTGAACAAGTTGAGTTTGAAAGAACGGGCAGAAATGAAACAGAGAGATCTATAGTATCTTTCTTAATTGACAATAACCCATAATTAACAATATATACAATATTGGAAATCATGAAGTCCAGAAACCCGAGCTGTTATCACAAAAAAAGGGTTTTCGGACTTCATTTTTATTTCCCGTCAGAAGAGAATTGTTCCGGTATATCAAAATCCATATCTGCAAAACGGAATTTGTGAAGGATAAGTAAAAGACACTTTTTAAAAATAAAAAGTTTGCCGGCTGTGTATGAACTGTTTTCCGAAAAATCCGAACTTTTTCCACATGTGGATAAATCAGAAGCTGCGAATCTGTACTTAAGATACAGATTGATAAAGCAGGGATTTGTTCAGAGTGGAAATAGAATCTTTTCGGACACACGAAAAACAGCCGAAAGGATCCGACTGTATCAGCATAAGAAATCTCAGAACGATCCGAAGCGGAAAAGGCCGCTTTGAATCGCAGAGAATGTGGATTTATATATGTATGAATAGAATAGGGACATCTGTTAGCCGGCGTGCAGACTTTTCAGCCCATCGGAGAAAGATGCATTCGCTTTTGCGTAAGTCCGGATGAGAGCACCGACATTTTTTACGGTCCTGTCTGTCTCGATATATTCTCTCACTACCTGGCGGATCGCCAGAAGGACATTCGGGACAGAGTAACGGAGAGCGATTCCGGAAATGTCTCTCATCTCCGCCTTGGTGAAGGAGAGACGATGCGCCCGGGAGGCGTTTTTGTTCAGATCCTTCAGCAGGGCGAGGACCGCAGATTCGCAGTCCTTACGAAGAAGCTCTGATGCTCCGGCCGGATCGAAAGCATCGCGGATCCTCATACGGATCGTGTATCGGTCTGACTGTACATCGAAGAGCTTTCGGAAAGCATCGCGGTCTGTCTCGGCAAGAATGTGCTTTCTTGTTCAGCGCGCTCCCGGCCATCGGCGAAGGAAAGGATGCTTCGCACTGCGAGACGCAGGGAGTTGATCGTGGACTGCCCGGCCAGGGCGAGAAATGTCTCCTTTGTAAGCAGAAGATAACCGCGGCCGCCTTCTTTTGCGGTGCGGAAATAATCTTTGAACTCAGAAAGAAAGACAGAGTAATGGCAGGGAATGTTCTCCAGCTTCCTTAAAGCAATATAACCGGAAGAAGCGAGAGAATTCAGGGAATTGCGCACAGTACGCGGGCAGCAGTGAAGAAAATCAGCTGCTTCCTGTATATTTACCATGCGGATGAACCCGTTTTCATCGGGAGAAAGAAAATGAAGATACACGAAAACGAGGATAGCGTTTCTTGATAACGTTGTCCTCTCACCATAACGTGCCTTTTCATTCACGTATATCTTTTTCATCTCTTTGTGGTATACTCTGTTCGGGCAGTTCACACAGAGATCAGATCCGGCCCGGAACTTTATGAAATTGTCGGAAAGCCGAATGGCGCTGCGAAGCACAGCCTGCCCGACCGGCGCTGTCAATGTAAGCAAAATGAACTCCCCCTTATGATCGGTATGAATATACCGTCCTCCCTTGGACATATTTTATGAAAAATGCGTAAAAACGTAAAGACGGCAAAATTCGTTTCGCCTTTGAGAATCTTTTTGTTTTTACGCAGAATCAGGTGCTAATTATGTTTTTTTACGCAAAACAGAGTTCCAATCGAGAAAAATTACGCATAAAACAGCGCCAAATTCATTTCGAAAATAATAAAATCCCAAAAAATCCCATAAATACGTATTTTTAGGAGCCAAAATTTCAGATTTACGCATTTACAGGTGCCAGAAACTTATTTTTACGTAGAAATCAGCGCCAAAAATAAATCAAAAACTGAACTCCGGCAGAAAAACACAGGTAATTACGCAGAAAAGAGTACTGAAACAGTAAATTTACGCAAAAAAAGGAGCCAAAAAGAGACTGTCTTTCGCATTTCTGCAGAAAATAAGCTCAGAGAGCAGGAAAAACCGAAATTAAAAAATTACGCAAAAATTGGTGCCAAAACGTACCCGGCCAGAAATTACGCAGAATAAGGTGCCAAAATTTAGAGGCCAAAATTACGCAGAAAGCGGTGCCAATATTAATGATCCGGTCATTCTGTTACTCTTTCAAAAGCAGAAGAAAAGACTTTCCTCCCGGATCGAAGACGGAACGCATGAAAATTACGCATAAAACAGTGCCATTTTTCAGCAAATACGTTTTCCTTATGGAAGGGAACCCGCATATCGCAGGATATGTTTCTTTCTGATTGTCACTGAATTTACGCGGGAAAAGGTGCCAAAATTAGAAAAGAACACCGGAATCTGCTGAAAAAGAGAATTTTTATGCCCGGCCATTGCCGGAAACGAAAACGGAAATAAGCCGGAATTACGCAGAAAGCGGTGCCAAAATATGTAATGCTATTGAATTTACGCAGAAAAGAGTACAAAAATGGCTGATGCAGTCAGTTTTACGCTGAAAAGAGGAGCAAAAATACGGAAGAAACATAGAATTACGCAGAAAATGGTGCAAAAATGAACAGTACACAAAAATTACGCTGAAAAACGGGACAAAAATCAGGCGGAGCGATGAAAATCTCGCGAAAAACAGCTCAAAAAGCAGATGGTTTGATGAAGATCACGCGGAAAAGCAGTTCAAAAAGCAGGCGGTTCGATGAAGACCACGCGGAAAAGCAGCTCAAAAAGCAGGCGGTTCGATGAAGATCGCGCGGAAAAGCAGCTCAAAAAGCAGGCGGTTCGATGAAGATCGCGCGGAAAAGCAGCTCAAAAAGCAGGCGGTTCGATGAAGATCGCGCGGAAAAGCGTTATAAAAACCGGGTGATGAGATGAATTTACGCGGAAGATTGGTGAAGAAATCAGGGAATGATATGAAAATTACGCAGAAAACGGTGCCAAAGATGGTCGATGAAAGAAAATTTACGCAGAATAGAGTGCCAAAAATATATAATAAAACATGAATGAACTGCATTTACGCAGAAAGAGGTGCCAAAATGATCGGAACTATTGGATTTACGCAGAAAGAGGTGCCAAAATCTATGGAAAAATGATGCGGTGCCGTTTTCTGCAGAATTCGCAAAAGTTCTTCATTTCGTGTAAAATAAAACGCACGGAGGAAGCGTTATGTCCAGAAAGATAGTACCTTATCCGGTAGCGCTGTTAAGTGTTCTTGTCGAGGGAATCGACGAGCGGATCGAGCAGTTCTACGAGGACCGGAAAGGACAAAAGTATTTTACGGAATCATTTTATGATGCTGCAGTCGGAGTCTGGGTCGACACTCTGCAGGGCCGGGTAGACGGGGCTGATATTCGCCGGATCATGACATCGACGATGAAGCAGGCGCGCAGAAAGAAGCAGAGATGGTTCGAGTCTCTGAAACTCAATGTGGAACAGATCCCGATCGGAGAGAAGGGGCATCCTTTTTCTTATATTGCCGAATCAAGGCGGATGCTGACAGCAAGACAGTGGGATCAGCTCTATGGCAAAAATTCAGTCAATGCCATTGTGAAGCAGAAGGTGCATGAGGTGGAGGAATGGGCAAAGAACCCGGATTCTCTCTTTATAGATTATCCTGCACTTCCTTCTCTCACGCCGAAAAAGGTATCGGGTGCGTTCGAGACAGATGTCATTCTCTCCATGTTCAGGACAGCTAAGGAAAAATATGATCTGAAGATTGAGGAGTTCACGCAGGCCTATATCGATGAGATGGGCGAAGGGGCTTATTTCTCGGGGACGAGAAGGACGTATGAGATTCCGGAAAACGGAGGCCCGATCACAGATGAGATCCCCATGTCTGAGGATGGAAGTAAAAAGCTGATGGTCACGATCTCAGAGGAAGCTTTCGGAGATAAAAATGCCATGACGATGTTCGACGTCAAGGATCTGAGTCTTCTTATGTATATTACGAGGCGGGCAGCCAATACGATGGAGTCCACATCGGTATCTATTCCGCTCAGTGAACTCGCGAGAGTGATCTCGAACAGCGGAAAGGCTACGAATCCGTCACAGAGGTATTATACGGAAGCTGAGCAGAGGCTGTTCCGCGTGACTGAGACGACATTTAAGAAAATTGATGATAAGACCGGACGTCAGACTGCTGCGATAAATTTCCTTGGAAGTGCGATCCGTAAGGAACATGGCGGTGTGGCTTACATGGATATTACTCTGGGACCGGTCATCTCAGATGCGATCCTGAATGATAAGATTCGTCGTACCCCTGCAATTGATTATGAGCGTGTGACATCAAGGACCGGAAAGATCATGCTGATGGCTCTGCAGCGTGAGCGAATCAAGGCCTTCGGACGGTACCTGAGGGGTGCAGGACAGTGCGTGACGATCTTTACTTATTCAGATTTCCTGTCAATGGTCAATTTTGGCACGAAAGTCAAGCATCGGAACTGGAAGCTGATCAAGGAAACGCTGATCAATGATTTCAAGGAGAACAATTTATATATAGAAGATGTCGTGTTTGATAATGTCATGACCACTGCCACGGTCTACTGGCTGCTTCTCAGTGAGCACGAGCAGCAGGATCTCGCATATTATGGATATGGCGAGGTCATAGATGAGCAGACAGTCTGAGAGTCTGCCGGCTTACAGAGAACTCTTATCCGGGGAAAATATGCGGTAAGAACGCCGGGCAATTCCTGAAAGGTTTCCCTGGAAAGTTTTTACTGTTTTTCTTGCATATGAGCGAAGAGTGTAGTATACCATAACGGGGAAGATTTATGTCTTCCGGAAATTTTGAAACGTACGCGGAAGCAATCCGCGATAAAGCCGGGAAATGCGGTTCCTATAGAACTGTAAAGCGGTTTTCGGAACGGGATCATTATCCGGCGATCAGGTTGAATGTAATTTGATGTTTTACCAGGAGGAACAGAATTATGGAAATTACAAAAAAAGACGTCGTTAATCTTGTAAAAGCAAAGACAGACCTCAGCGCAAAGACAACAGGCGAAGTAGTGGATGCACTTCTTGAGGTGATCACAGAAGCTCTTGCGGATGGTGATTCGGTGCGTTTCACCGGATTCGGAACATTTTCTGTTACTGAGAGAGCTGCCCGTACAGGGAAGAATCCGAGGACCGGCGAGATGATTGAGATCGCGGCTTCCAAGTCTGTATCTTTCAAAGCCGGCAAGTCTTTAAAGGATAAAGTGAACGCATAAAATGCATTAACAGAATATCGAAATGATTTCCCCGCTTTCACGTGAGAACCATTGAAAGCGGGGAATTTATTTGCATATCATCCGCATTTTGCGGACTTTTTTTATTTTGAAACGTATTGACGAAACTCACTTCGGATTGGTTGAAGTCGTCTTGCGAACCCTTCTCATTGGTGTTACAGTCATTTATGATATCGCTGATTGCAGGGAAGTGTGTCCTCGCACATTTTCCCTGCGGGCACAGCAGACGGTCAGCGCCTCGCGCGGTGCCGCGGAGGGAACCGCGTCTTTTGAATGCGTTCCACTACTGACACATTGTGTCGGGCCGCAGGCTCGGTGGACAGTCTTCCGGAAATGCCGGAGACGCGTTAAGAGGTGCCGTCAAACAGAAATCCGGTATATGTGAACACGAACAGAAGAATCCGCGAGACAAAGCGATATCATTTATATTTATTCTTCATCGCGCAATACTCGTGTCTTCAGACATGAGATACGCGCGCAAAATGATACTTGCCTTCATCGTGAGCACAATCTCGCGATGAAGAATAAAAGCCTCAGCTACACAATGCTCCACTGGAGCATTGTTACGCATGCTTAGGCACGGCGGATCGCAGCCGTATGATTGGGAAGGTGCTTCGCACCTCGCGCGGCGCGGGGCAGAACGCCGGGGAGATAGCGTCTGTATTACCATGGAAGGGTAATTGATGAGTATAAATAACAATAGAATAGATGAGTCTGTTCCACAGATGGTGGACGTCGATATATATCTGGCACTGTTAGAGGAGCAGTGCAATAACAGGTATGACGCATACAGGATAATTTTGGAGAAGCAGAAGGAGAAGACGATCGGCGACAGTGTCAGGAAAGGAAAACGGGTGGTTGAAGGCATCCGAACACAGATCAGGAATGCAAGCAGGGAATTGACGGAAACACCGTCTTATCGGCTGCTGCGAAGGAACACGCTGGTTAAAAATATCAGGACACTGAGAGCTTCACTCAGAAACGCTGAGAAGGAGCAGGGACTGGAAAATCGAATAATTGAGTCAAGGATCACGAGGGCTACACTGAATTCTCTGCAGACATACAGGGAAACACTGGAGCTTTATTTTAAGGACTGCAAAAACAGCCTGAGAACACATAAATCAGTGCCCAGGGAAAAGCTTGACCGTGATATTCGAGGCATTCCGGAGATACCGAACCGGGATATTCTCTGATGAATCAGAATGCGGTTCATGAAATTAAGAAAAATCTGCATGAACCGGAAGATCAACACTTCCTCTGTAAAGCGCGCTGCGCGGCAGGAACGCCAGGACGCTTCTGATTGAAAAAATACATGGACGGAGAATGGTGCACATCATTTTAAAAGAAAATGCTGTGCGTCAGCTTTGCTGATGTGAAAAACAGAGAGAAAAAGAGCGGCAGAAGACCCGAAAGGGCTGCCGCTGATTGTGATGCCGGAAAGATGCTGCAGTTATGCAGCTGTTCATCAGCCTGCCACGGGAAGAAACGGATATCTTAACCTGTTATGCAGTTGTCAACCGGGCTTTCATGGGAATAGAAACGGATAACTTAACCTGTGATCCGTAAGGAACAACCGCTGAAAAGTTGGTCGTCCGGACCCTGATCAGGGGGCTTTCCAGCGGTTCTCACGGTGATAACTACAGACCTGAGAAGATCACAGCTTATGAAAAACAAGGTCAGTGCCGCAGTGTCAGGCAGGCTGATCATGAAAGAATTTTATCCAGTATGGAAAACACTTCCTCGTGATCCGAATAAGGGTGGATCTCATAGTAAGGATCTCCTGCAAGCATGGCTGAGAGTCTCACTTCATTTGCCCGGTATAGAACATGGCATGGTTTTTTCTGATGTTCCGCGTAGGCCAGCTCATAACCGACTCCCAGGGACGGGCGGGTGCACTCCGCAATCACAAGATCGCATTCGCGGATCCACGCGGTATCCTGTTCGTAAATATCGCGGTCCGTCATGTCTTTTTCGAGCTCAAATACCTCCTTCTTTCCGACATGTTCTGTGAGGACGTACGCGGTCTTGTTAATGTGATCGATCATGTCCCTGTAAAGGGCAGCGTCGGCACGGCCTCCGCGGATGGATCCGGCAAAATAGACTTTCTTTCGTTCAGACATATATTCCTCCTTTGAAAATTATTTACTGAAACTTCCCACACGCATTAACGTGACTGCGACCGGGAATAAATAATTTCCAAAGTCGGGCGTCCGAGAATGGCCGATACTTCTTTCTTTTTAATGCAGAAGGCTGCAAAAGAAAGTCAGTACCGCTTCGAGTGAGAGCGAGCGGAAGCGTCCCGACGTGGAAATATTTATTCAATACTCGTGATTTTAATCGTGAGATACGCGCGCAAAGTGAAACTCGCCTTCATCGTGAGTACAATCTCGCGATGAAGAATAAAAGCCTCAGCTACACAATGCTCCACAGGAGCATTGTTACGCATGCATAGGCACGCGAGGATGCGCAGGGATTCGGTTTGGTAATATGCCAGCTTACGCAGACCCGAACACTGTTATAGGAAGACAAGCAGGATGCCTGCAAGGATCGTAACGATGCCTCCGATCATCCCTGTGATATACTGCAGTCGGTCTGATCTTCTTTTATCTATAATAATAAGACTTCCGGCAAAGCAAAACAGCAATGTCAAAAAGGAAGCGATCCCTGCGATCAGAACGACGAATAGAAAACCTGAAGGGATTCCTGCGCTCTTCAGAAGGACCTTGAGAGAACTATTGACCTTCCCCAGAAGTGCCAGAAGCCCGACGCCGAACATATCGGATGAGGAGGCAAAAGCCTGCATAAAAAGGAGGAGCAGCGGAGCATCCTCTTTGTTCTCATCGGATCCGGGACTGTCAGAAGCCTTTCCGGAGTATTCCATGTACGCAAAGAGAATCTTTTTTCCGCCTGTGACGATGAAGAAGATCAGAACCGCAGCCGGGACAAGAAGATCGATGAAGGATTCCGGCAGAATGATATCCAGGATATGAAGCCCGTTGTAGAGCAGCCTGAAGAACCCGGAACAGATAACCGGAATACTGAATGTAAAAAAAGCAAAACAGACGGACATTAATATGCGTCTGCCAGCGGTCAACCTGTAATCCTGTGCGGTCTCCTGTGCAATTTCGAATGCGTCAAGTGACAGCGCGGCAGGGAGAGTGCAGAGAATAAGTATCAAGCAAATCATAAGAAGCCTCCCGTTTTTTCCATTATAAATGAAAATCCGCTGCGTGACTAAGCGGATCCTGCAGAAACCGTACATTCTGCGGAGACAACGAATCTATTTTGCGCTCTGCGTGTCCCTACCCGGGAATTCATAATTATGTGCAGATTTTGTTTCCACGGAGTGCTGTGCAGCTGAGAGGATCTCTCAGCCGGGTACTCAGAGGGGATGACGGGATCTGACACAGAGAACAGAATGGATCGTCAGCACCCTGATATATCATTTTTTGAATATGTTTTTTATAAATTTCAAAAAATACGAAAAATTTAAAAAAAGTGCTTGCATTTATACAATAACTCTGATAGGATAACGTCTGCACCGAAAAAGTGCAAAGATGTTTCATAGGAAACAAACAAGCTTTAAAAGAAAATTAAAAAAGTGCTTGACAAGTTAAGCACAAGTTGATATTCTATTAAAGCTGTCGCAAAGAACAGCGACAAAGAGCACATTGATAACTGAACAGCGAAACACATTATACTCGAAAATTCTTTACATTGAATGTTTCTTGAATGGAACAAACCAAAAACAGTAATGAA
>CADABA010000150.1 GCA_902785985.1 uncultured Lachnospiraceae bacterium | reverse complement strand
TATGAGCATGAGCTGGTTCGGCGCATGTTTCCGGGAATACTTTGGTACGTCTCCCATGAAGTATATTCTGAATCTGCGGATCTACAATGCGCAGATCCTGCTGGAGACAACGGAGGACTCGGTTGCAGAGATTGCCCGGAGGGTAGGGTATGAGAACCCGATGTATTTCAGCAGGGCGTTCCGAAAATCAAAGGGTCTTTCGCCCATGAAATACAGAAAAGTATTTCGTGAGAAGCTCCTGCAGGAGGGACAGGACGGAAGCCTTCCTGAAAAAGAGTGAAGAATAAATCAAGGGTCTGCACCCGGGTTCACGAACCGGGCTGCAGACCCTTCGATGCTTTTATGAAAGGATCATGATAAAACGCATAGAGAAGCTGCGCCGCCATCACGATCCAGATCAGCGGCTCACACACAATGACTGCGTTATATCCGAACCGCGGAATGAGTGCGATCGTGAAAAATATTTTTCCCGCCAGCTCGATCACGCTGGAAATGATCGGGATGATCCTGGATCCCATGCTCTGCAGGGAATTTCTTAAGATCTGAATTTCCAGGAGCGGCACGAAAAAGAAAGTGCAGAAACGCAGGTAAACGGAGCCGTTCCGCAGAATGATCGGATTATCAGATCCCGAGATGAGCGCGATCAGTGATTTCGCAAAGAAAAACATGGAAATGATCATTACTGCCGTCGTGACGATGCAGAATATGTGGCTCTTCCGGATCGCCTCAAGGATCCTCTCCCGGTTATTGGCTCCTCTGTTCTGAGAAACAAAGTTCGCGACTGCGGTCGACATTGATATGCTGAGGGTCAGAAGTACGAAAAAAATCTTTCGTGCCGCCACATGCCCGGCAATAACGACTGCGCCCAGACTGTTGATACCGATCTGGAGGATAATGGACCCGATATTGACGATCGATCCCATGCTCGCCATCGCGATGCCCTGGGAGGCCAGCTCTTTATAAAGGCCGCTGTCGTACTCAAAGTGTTCTTTTCCGGGAATGACCAGATGCACCCGGCGCAGAATGTAAAGAATACACAGAGTCGCTGCGATCCCCTGTGCAGTCACAGTCGCGATTGCGGTGCCGACGACTCCCATATGGAAAACACGGATCATCACGATGTCCAGACCGATGTTCATGAGCGATGAGATGATCAGGAAGACCAGCGGCATCACGGAATTTCCGATTGCCCGGAGGACTCCGGAGCACAGATTGTAAATGAACATGATTATGATGAATAAACAGATCACCCGGATATAGGCACAGGCATCGTCGAGGACTTCACGGGGAGTATTGAGCAGAATTAAAAAATGTCTCATCCCGAAGTAGGTCAGCAGAGTCAATGCAATGCTGACAGCACTTCCGATAATAATGGCGCCTGCCACAGCCTGTTTAAGCCTGTCCGGATTATTCTTTCCGAATTCCCGTCCGACAACGAAGGACAGTCCTACACCCAGATTCTGGGAGAAAAATACAAGGAATTCAAAAATAGAAGAGACCGACCCGACGGCTGCAAGCGCATTTTCCCCGAGATAGTTGCCGACCAGGGCGGTATCGGCTACGTTATAAAACTGCTGAAAAATATTTGATATAAAGACGGGCACCATGAAGATAAAGATGTTCCTCATGATCGGCCCGTGCAGCAGATCCACAGAGCCTGCCGGACTTTGCTTTTTATCCATAAGTATTTTTGGGACTGTACAGTATGCCCGTTTCCTTTCTTCTGTTCCGGTCGTATCAGGTCATTCCGAAACGCTGTCCTTTTCGGAATCGTTCACCTTTTTTCTGATCAGTGTGATCCTATCGACGTCATATTTGCAACATCAATATAAAGCCTTTACATCGGGACTGTCAACGGGCACAGAAACCGTCAGTTAAGTAAGAAGGAGAAGCAGAACGAAGGCATCATGCTGACAATCTGACAGATCCGGTGCTATAATCCTGTCATGAGGATTATGTGACGTGGAGAGAATTAAAATGGTCGTGAAAGAAATCATTAAAACGAAATACGGAAACATTGCGGTTTATAAAAAAGGAGCCGGGAGAAAAAATGTCCTGCTGCTGCACGGCGCAGGCTGTGACAGCACAATGCTGTCCTGGAGAGAAGTGTTCAATGCTTTTTCGGATGACTATACGGTGTACGCATTTGATTTTCTGGGCTATGGGGACAGTGACAGGGCAGATGAACTTGCAGGCAGTACATACTTTAAAACACATATTGCGTGTGTCAGGTATGTTGCTGATCATTTTCACCTTACTGATTTTGCCCTGGCCGGGTTATCGATGGGGGGAGCTGTTGCGATCGGCTTTGCCCTGACATGGCCGGAGAAGGTAAAGGTACTGATCCCGGTCGATACCTGGGGAGTGTCGGAGAAAATGCCGTTTCATCGTTTCAGCTATTGGTATGTGAAACATACTGATCTGACGCTTGCGCAATACAGATGGTGCGCAAAATACAGATGGATCGCAAAATGGTCAATATCCTATGCTTTGATCGGAAATAAAAAGCTGATCACAGATTCTTTGATTGACGAGGTGATGAGATCCTGTGAAGGAGATATGGCCGGGAAGTCGATGCTCAACTTTCAGCGAAGCGCAGCGGGGAAGTACCGGTCAAGACCGTACTATCTGAAAAAACTCAGGAATTTAAAGATGCCGGTCGTCTATATCATCGGAGAAAAGGATCCGCTTGTCCCGCTGAGTGATATTTACAGAGCCGCGCAGGAAAATCCGAACAGCAGGGTGGAGGTATTCAGGGGGTGCAAACATTGGTCAGTCAAAGAACAGCCAAAGCGATTCTGCGAAATTGTTGATTCTGTTTTAATCTCTGACGCAGAAAGCGTGAGACAACTTACTCATGATTGAGTCCCGAGTATCCCGTTTTCAACTGAAGAAGAACTCCCGGTCGTCGGTAATGAAACCGATGACCGGGAGTTCTTCTGTGTATTGAAACGGTCAATAAGTATTAAATATTTTCATTTAAATAATTGAACTGTTTTACTGCCTGTGCTATATTAATCTTTATCTTATTTATTTAATGCTTTAAAGCTTTAACGCAGCGATATGCGCTCGGCATTTACAGTCTTGTATCTATTTTGTCTGCTTTGAAACCTGATTTCCGGAAGGGGAAGGTGCTTCGCACCCGCGGCAGGAACGCCGAGGCCTTCTTGAAGATATGATGGGGTATTTCATGGAAACATCCGATTATCTGGAGAAAATTCTCGGGATTCTTTCCGGGTCTTTTGACATTTACCGTCCAGTTACCATAAACAGCAAAGAGTATCCGGCCTATGCATACTATTTTTCCCTGAGCGAAAAGTTCCTTGTGACTCAGAAGGTCAATCTCTGGAGCGCCAGGGTGTACGAGCATATCCTCTTCATGCAGGCTGAAAAATGCTCTGAAGAAACGCTTGCTGACGCCCGGGCTCTGATTGAAACCTACATGGAAGAGACATACGTCAGGAAAGGAGAAAAATATCCCGAAAAAGATCACATGGTATCCTATGTCACCGTTTGTATTCTTTCGGAATCTTCTCCTGCTGCAAAGATAAAGGAAGCTGTCAGCAGATACCGATTCAACAGGAATTACCTCTTTACCTTCAGAGGCAGAGCCGAAGGGCGTATCATCTGCGTGGATCTTGAAGCGGAGACCGTTCACGGCAACCGCTCGGCCAGGCAGGTGTTCAATATATACAGCAGGGGCTTTCACGCCAAAAGCTCCTGACCAAGGAGGGAGATTATGAATATCTTAGTAGTACTTTTAGTCAGCCTTGTGATCCTTGCCTGCGGCTATCTTTTCTACGGCCGATGGCTCGCCCGGCAGTGGGGTGTAGATCCGTCAAAAAAGACACCTTCCCACGAGCTCGAGGACGGAATGGATTATGTTCCGGCGAAAGCGCCTGTGCTCATGGGACATCATTTCTCATCCATTGCAGGTGCCGGACCGATCAACGGCCCGATCCAGGCAGCTATTTTCGGATGGGTGCCGGTGCTCCTCTGGGTAGTGGTCGGCGGAATTTTCTTCGGCGGTGTCCATGACTTCGGAGCTCTGTTCGCATCGATTCGTAACCGGGGCCAGTCGATCGGTGAGGTCATCCGTGATACGATGGGACAGAAGGCCAAGCGGCTGTTTCTGACTTTTGCATGGCTGACGTTGCTTCTCGTCGTTGCGGCATTTGCGTCCATCGTTGCGTCCACATTTGGAAATACTAACGCGGCAGGCGTTGCACTCGAAGGCGCCAATCTCGATGCGAACTTGTCCACGGCCGTCATTTCCGTACTGTTCATTCTGCTTGCCATCGTGTTCGGTATCCTCGTGTACAGAAATAATCTGAATGTGGGTATCGCTTCAGTGATCGGATGCGTCGGCATCATGCTGATCGTCCTCATCGGACTCAACTGGCATCCGCTTTCTCTGAGCTACAATGTCTGGATGTACGTTCTCGGAGTCTATATTCTGATCGCGTCGGTCACACCGGTATGGATCCTGCTGCAGCCCCGTGATTATCTGAGCTCGTTCCTGCTCTATTTTATGATCATCGTAGCTGTCATCTCAGTCATCGGCGCTGCTCTGACAGGTACAGGAGCAACGGCCATGCCGGCATTTACCGGCATCAAGGCAACAGGAAACGGCCTCTTTACCAGCGGAACGGTCTTCCCGGCCCTGTTTGTTACGATCGCATGTGGCGCTATCTCTGGTTTCCACTCACTGGTATCCTCCGGCACCACTGCAAAGCAGATCGATAACGAAAAAGATGCCATGCCGATCGGATATGGAGCTATGCTCATCGAGTGTATCGTTGCCGTTCTGGCTCTTTGCGCGGTCGCTTACATCTGGAATGACGTCAATGTTCCGGCAGAAGAGCTGAAGCTCGGAAGCCCGACGATCGTCTTCGCGACAGGATTGTCCCGCATGCTCGGTTCCTTCACAAATCCTGCTGTTCAGGGGGTAATTTATCAGATGCTCGTTCTTGCAGTCTCCGTATTCTGCCTGACTTCACTGGATACCGCTACCAGGCTTGCCCGCTACATGTTCCAGGAGTTCTGGCTCAATGAAGGCGAGACACCGAAGGATGCGACGGGAATCAGAGGAATTCTTGCCAATCCGTATGTCTCAACGGCCATCACGGTTGTTCTCGGTGTTGCTCTCGGTCTGACCGGGTACTCTAAGATCTGGCCGCTGTTCGGCGCTGCCAACCAGCTTCTTGCAGCGCTTGGTCTTCTTGCTGTCTGCGCATGGCTCGGTTCTATCGGGCGCAATAACAAGATGTTCTTTATCCCGATGGTATTCATGCTGATCGTCACGCTTACATCTCTCGTTCAGACGATTATTGCCAAACTGGCGGTGCGGGATATGTGGAGCATGATCCAAGCCGGTCTTGCCGTTGTGCTGATCGTTCTTGCGATCGATCTTGCTGTTACTGCTTTCAGGACTTTGAGCAGACAGTGAAGTGGAGATAATTGTCAGAGCGTCCTTACTGCGGGAAAATGAAAACCTGTCACTTATCGGAGCCGGGTAAAACCGGCTCTTTTTTCATGTCCAAAGAGAGGCAGTCATTTGCAGACGAAGTTTTTCATGCCCGGAGAGAGGCAGTCATTTGCAGACAAAGTTTTTCATGCCCGGAGAGAGGCAGTCATTTGCAGACAAAGTATTTTCATTCTCGAAGGGAAGTTCCGGCGGCAGACGAAGAAGTTTACGGATCAAAATCATCTGCCTTTGACAGGAAAGCAATCTTGACAAATATGCATTTTTATATATAATTAGGATTATATAACATAGATTATAAAAAGGAGAGTACGATGCCTCCGAAAGTGAAAATCACAAAAGAAATGATAGAAAATGCCTCTTTTGAAGTGATCAGGGAGCGCGGACATGAGAACCTGAGCGCCAGAACGATCGCGGAGTACCTGAAATGCTCCACACAGCCGGTGCTGTACAGTTTCAGGAAAGTTGATGAGATCAGGGAAGCTGCCTATGGGATAGCGGACAGGTATCATACAGAGTTCATCATGCCGAAGGAGACTGACGAGATTCCGATCCTTGCGCTGGGACTGAATTATGTGCGGTTCGGTCAGGAAGAAAAGAATCTGTTCCGTTTCCTTTTCCAGACGGATAAGTTCGGCGGAAAGGATGT
>CADABA010000149.1 GCA_902785985.1 uncultured Lachnospiraceae bacterium | reverse complement strand
TCTCCGCATCGCTTTCTTCCCACGGTCGGAGGATCAATCTTTTCGTTTCAAGTATCATGGCATACCTCTCTTACCAACGGCATCTCTGCAAACTGGAATATACCGACGGAATTGTTCCGTAAGGTAATCGGTCAACTTGATCAGCTCTGTCAAACAGCAGGCATACTTACTCTTTAGCTCATGAAGTGTGCCGTATGCGCTGTCCACATCTTCCTGTGAGATGAGGCCTTCCTCTCTTGCCGAAAGCAATTCGTCCTCATCCAAGACGATAGTCTCGCCATCCGGCATGATCACCAGATCCAGATACAGGTCCTCTTCAAAGGGGATCCCGTTTTCCATACCGATGGTTTTCGCAACATCAAAATACCACTCGATCAGAGTTCCCTTATCATCAAACATTATGGTAAGTGCATATTTACCGCCTTCGGGATATGCTTCGATCAGGGAATAGCCGTTATTGATAATGCAGAGTGTTTCATTGCCGTTCTTCACATACTTGGGCTTTGGGACATTCTGAAGCTTGACAAAGCAGGCAACACCCTTGAAAAGAGTCTCATCGATCCTGATTTGTTGGACCAGGTCATCCGGTCCGTAAGCAAATCGTTTTTTCATACCCATTCTATAAATCTCCCCTGCAGATTCCGATTTGACGCAGCCTCAATCAGCTGCCTTTTTCTTATATGTCAGCTCCACATCATAGCCGATCTCATCCATCATTTTCACGAACGTCTTATTTACTATCTGCTCCCGGCCCTTGGTGATGCGGTTCACGTAAGCAAGGGATACCCCAACCTTCTCCGCAACCTACCTCTGCGTCAAGCCGCTCTCGTTCAGGCGAGTCTTCAGATCCGGCTCTATATTGTTTTGGAGCATTCCTTCACCTCTTTCAGAAATCAACCTGCGTCATAATAAGTATAGCATGAACCCGTGAACAATTCCTCCACGCAGACAAAAAAGACGCCCCCGAAGGAGCGCCTGATCCGATGATGCGATTACATGGTAATGGTATGTACCTCCGTATGAGTTTCCCTGGGCCTATTCCCTTCGGGTAGTGTATTAATCACTCTGCCGGGGATATATAGCAAGATAATTCGAACGGATTACTTACCAAAATGTACCCGGCAGAATTGTACATATTACACCCCGGCTGTTGCCTCTTCGAAGGTCAGCTTCTGGCCATCACGGAGCACATAAATTTCTGCAGTGATGCCGTGTTCCTGGCACCAAGCCAAGTATCACTTCACAATTACATCCACGAATTTCGGATCAAGCTCAATGCCCCGACAGATCCGGTCCGTCTCGCAGCAGGCGATCAGTGTGCTTCCGCTGCCCAGGAACGGGTCCAGCACGATGCCGTTGGTCATGGTAGAGTTACGGAGCGGATAGCTCATGAGTGCCACAGGCTTCATTGTCGGATGATCTTTTGACGAGCGGGGCTTATCGTACTCCCAGACCGTCACCTGCTTCCGGTCAGAATACCACTGGTGCTTCCCGGTCTGCTTCCAACCGAAGAGGCAAGGTTCGTGAATCCACTGGTACGGACTCCGGCCCAGGACCAGGGCGTTCTTCTTCCAGATGCAGCAACCGGAAAGGTAAAAGCCTGCGTCCCTGAAAGCCTTACGAAAATTCAGGCCTTCGGTATCTGCGTGCCAGACGTAGATGCTACCGTCGTCTGCAAGGTTGGCGTGCATGCAGCGGTAGGCAGACAGAAGGAAGTTGTAGAAATCCTCGTCGGCCATGTTGTCGTTCATGATCTTCCCGGCAGTCTCCTCGACGTCCACATTGTACGGAGGATCGGTCAGGACGAGGTTTGCCTTCTGCCCGTCCATCAGCCGGGTGTAGACTTCCTCGCCGGTGGAGTCTCCGCAGATCACCCTGTGCGGTCCCAGGCACCACAGGTCTCCAAGCTGTGAGAACACAGGCTGCGACAGTTCCTCCTCCACGTCGAAGTCATCTTCCTGCACGTCCTTCGAGTGTACCTTGTTGAACAAGGTCTCGATCTCAGGCGGATCGAAGCCTGTGAATCCCAGGTCGAAGTCAGAGTCCTGAATATCCTTTAGAAGATCGGCCAACAGGTTCTCATCCCATGCACCGGTGATTTTGTTGAGTGCGATGTTCAGAGCCTTTTCGCGGGTCTTATCGACATCCACCACCGCACAGGGCACCTCGGTAAAGCCAAGGTCCATCGCTACGGTCAAGCGTTGGTGGCCACCGATGATCGTCATGTCTGCATTCACCACCAGGGGATCGGCAAATCCAAATTCCTCGATGGAGTTTTTGATCTTCTCGTACTCCTTATCTCCTGGCTTCAGCTTTTTTCGCGGATTATATTCAGCCGGTTTCAAAACGGCGACCGGCAGCACCTTCAGTTCTGCTGTTTTCATTTCGCGATTCCTCCTTCATCTTCTGGCGCTTACGTCTTTTGTCAAACGCCCATCTGCACCGGTCCGAGCAAAAACTCCGCGGCCGGCCTCGTTTGTTCCGTTCTATAGCCATTCCGCACTCTGGGCAGAACCGTTTCGCGCAGGCGGCCGTAAATTCTGAAATATCCATACATCCTCCTGTCCACGAAGACCTGTGCTCCACTTCCTTTGTCCACGAAAAGAGCATGAAAAAAGCAGCGGTGGATTTTTATTCCATCACTGCTTGTGTTAAAGTGACTTTCATGCGGAAAACCCAGTGTTTTCCAAACAAAAGTCACCCATTTTATGAATTTTGCGATTCTATGAAATCCCTGCCGGATCCCCCCCCTATGCAATTTCGCGAATTTTCACGCGAGAGGGGGCGGCGGTCCCTGGGGCATGGCCCTGTAGAGATCAGACCCCGCCCCCGGTCAGCCTCCGGATCAATAATGATAAATTGGTGTCTGATCTTCCCTACGGGTCTTCCTATCATGACACCTCTTGCAAAGAGCTCTCCAGTTGCTCCGGTCCCAGAAGAGTTCCGGATCACCCCGGTGTGGTTTGACGTGGTCCACGACAGTTGCTCTCACGTACTTGCCCTGCCGCATACACTCTTCGCACAGTGGATGTACCTGTAAGAACTGTTTGCTGGCTTCCCCTGCTGTTTATCTGATCCTTGCAATGGCATGCAGTGCATCGATGGCGCTTGTGCTGCGCTTTTTCAGTTCATCCGAAAATAACCGTTACGGAACACTGCTCGGCAACTATCTGACCTGCACTGCAGCAGGCTTCCTGCTCATGAAAGACAAATCGCTGGTGTTCAGCGGAAATCCCGTCACATATCTATGCGGACTGGCCGGCGGCATTCTGTTTGTGGTTTCGCTTGTATGCATGCAGTCAGGCATCATGAAAAACGGCGCCATCCTGACATCCGCATTTTCAAAACTGGGACTGATTGTACCGCTGGCTCTCAGCATTGTCTTCTTTCATGAAACGCCTGGCTTCCTGCAGATGGCAGGCGTGGTTCTGGTATTGACTGCGATGTGGCTGTTCAACGGACAGAATTCTTCTTTCAGCAGAGAGCAGAACATTGACTTCCCGCTTCTGATCGCTGTTCTTTTTACAAACGGAATGGCCGATGCCATGGCGAAAGTCTATGAAGCCATCGGACTGCGCAGTGAGGATTCGCTTTACTTTTTCTTCCTGTTTTTTTCAGCTGCCCTTCTGACATTCTTTCTTCTGATCCGGGAATTCAGAAAGACCGGAAAGAAAACATCATGGCGGGATCTTGCGGCAGGCATCCTGGTCGGCATTCCGAATTATTTTTCTTCTGTATTGTTATTAAAAGCATTGAACAGTATTGAGGCACTGATTGTCTATCCGGTATTTTCTTCGGGCACCATTCTGATTGTCACCTTTGTCAGCCTGATCGCATTCAAAGAGCGGCTGAACAGAAAGCAGCTTCTGGGTCTGCTTCTGATTCTGCTTTCCATTGTGCTTCTGAATCTTTGAGAAAACAAAAAACTGTTCCCCATGGCTGAGGAACAGTTTCGTTCTTTATACGGATCAGTCGAGTCCTTTTTCACCGTTGGAGGCGATGACTTCCTGATACCAGTAATAGGAATCTTTCGGAATGCGGTTCAGTGTGCCGCTGTTTTCATCTTCTTCTCTGTCAATGTAGACAAAGCCGTAGCGCTTCTGATAGCCGTTGAGCCAGCTGAGTACATCTGACCATGACCATGTGCAGTAGGCAATGACACGGCATCCGTCATCACATGCCTTTTTCAGTTCCTTGACATGTTCGCGCAGATAATCAATGCGGTAAGGATCGTGGATCTTTCCGTCTTCAACTTTGTCAAACGCGCCCATGCCGTTTTCGGAAATGACAATCGGCAGATCGTATCTTGAAGTGATCTTGCGGCAGGCAAAGCGCAGTCCCATCGGGTCGATGGTCCAGTCCCAGTCGGTTGTCTTCAGGAACGGATTCTTCGGGTTCTTGTAAAGACCTGCTTTGCCGGAAACCTGCTGGGTTCCCTTTTCGCCGGTTGTATTTATCTTTCCAAATCCATCCACGCCGTCGATCGGGTTGTATTCGACACATGCGCTCTGGTAGTAGTTGACACCCATGAAGTCGATCTTTGAAGCTGCTTCCTTGAGAATGGCTTCATCTCCTTCCTCCATTTCCGGTGAAAGGTTCTGTGATTTCAGATACGCTGCAGCGGAGCGTGGATAGCGTCCGTATGCATAGATATCCATCCAGTAGTAAAGATTGAGATCTTCATAATCGCAGTTGGCCATTGCGTCTTCAGGCCTGCAGGAAACCGCGTAGCTTGGATCGTAGGCAAAGCTGGAGCCCACTTTGGCATCAGGCCACATTTCCTTTAATGCAAGAACGGATTTTGCATGGGCCATGAAGGCGTGATGGTTGACCTGATAGAAGGTCTTCCAGTCATCCTTCTTTCCGGGAGGATGGGCTTCCATGATCCAGCCATGGGAAGTGAAGATATTCTGTTCATTAATGATGATCCAGTATTTGACTCTGTCACCGAATGCTTCAAAGATGGTTTTCGCATAGCGGACAAAGTCATCGACAATTCTTCTGTTCTCCCATCCGCCGTACTGGTCCTGCAGTGCCTGGGGCAGATCCCAGTGATAAACCGTGATCATCGGGGTGATATTGTATTTCAGGCATTCATTGATCAGGTTGTTGTAGAACTCGATGCCCTTCGGGTTGATTTCTCCGTTTCCGTCCGGAATGATTCTTGTCCAGGCAATGGAGAAGCGGTAGGCTTTAAGTCCCATTTCGCCCATTAAGCGGACATCTTCCTTGTAGCGGTGATAGTGATCGACTGCCTTGTCGCCGGTTGTGGCCTTGAATGTTTTGCCGGGAATGCGGACAAAGGTATCCCATACGGAAACGCCTTTTCCGTCTTCATCCCATGCGCCTTCCACCTGGTAGGCAGCGGAAGCTGCTCCCCACAGGAAATCCTTCGGGAAGCCGTTTGACTTTTCAAAATACATGATGTTTTCTCCTCTCTATACTTTCTTATTGAAATTCCACAAAAGATGCCTGTTTTAAGCACTTTTGGGAAGGCCTATAGATCATTGACAAACAGATTTATGAGCGAAAAGTGCATCTTCTCTGTCGCAAAACGTCATCACTTTTTATGAAGGCGATCCATCTCCCGTTCATCCTATGGCCGCTAACCTCTCATGTCTAACAGGGTCATCCGTATTTCTCTGCCCGAAGCCCTAAATTCCTTCGTCCAGCCTACCCATAGTGGGATGCCGCCCTTGCTCCTTATCAGGGTCATGCCCTACTGCACATGCTTTGGCGGCGTCGCTCTGCTTTGTCTGATAGAGAGCACTCCTGTAATCCAGCGCCAATCGAATCTGGCGGACGTTCACTGGTACATTTGTGCGGGTTGTCAGTTACTTAAGCTGCTTCCGGACGGATGATATCTCTGCGCAGTTTCTCCGCGTCAAACTCACATCCCGTTTTCAGGATCGTGTAGAAGACCCTGATTGCTTTAAGAACGCTTCATTCCAACTGATCAGCGACCTGGCTGACTCGTACATCGTCCTTCGCAGCCTTCTTCTGCCCCTCTTGCTGATACACGGCTGGCCTTTCTCCTTTGAGGTTACTTCAATTTTACCACGAAAAGAAAACGATTGGACACGAAACTTAGGATTTCCCGAAGAGCAATACCGTCAGCCGGTCCAGTGCACGGTTCTTCCGTTTGTAGGCAGTGGGCTGTTCGATATGCAGGTACTCCGCGATGTAATAAGCGGCACTGCTGCCATAGGTATTCCCATCCCCATAAAAGGTCTCAAGGCAATACCGGTCATCATCGGAAAGCTGCTCCCATGCCTTAAAGCACAAGGACACGACCCAGCAGAATCTGATCTCTGCTGTGAAAGCCCATCTGACAATCTGAGTCAATCCGGGTAACATTAACACTTTTTTTCGGAGGAAGACACCGATCGCAGCAATCAAGGATTACGACGCCATGCAGTTCATCATCAATAACACCGATGATGAGATCAAACGGACCTATGAGAAGATGAGCAGCGTCGGCAGTCCTAATTATGAAGGCATGCCAAGAACCCATAATCCGAATGCCGGTGAGGAGCGCATCTTAAACGGCATCGCGGAGATAGACATCTTAAAGGAAAGATACCGGCAGGCAGTCGAGTATATGGAATGGTTCAAACCGGCATCTGAGAGCATAATCTGAGCTCTCCGCTTCTGGTTAAGTGCCTTCCCTGTCCATCGGTCTGGCTGTCTATTCAATTGTCGCCACTGGCAGAAAGATGGACATTGCCGCGGTCTTTCATTCTGTCGGTGACGTGAGCGCCTTGAGCACTCAGGCAGATCTGCACTCTGTGCCGGTCTGACTCAGAACTCAAGTTTTCTCTCCTTTCGATTTATCAATGGAGAGATGGTAGCTATTTTGACGAAAACATTTCAGATCATAGTGTTTTCTCCTTCTATCCTTACTCCCCCATTTGCGGCGTGAAATTCCGCCCCGAATTGAAAAATTAATCAGTTTTTTTCTAAATGGGAGCTATTCCTTTTTTGTTTCACTATCCCATGCCTGCTTAGGAGCAATTTTTATAGTGAAACCGTGAATTTTTTTGCTCAAGATTCAAAAACCTCTGATTGGTAGCCCTGGGGCACAGTTAAATCTGACGTTCTAGAATAAAAAAAGCCGGAGCTGCCAACACACCCACTACGAGTGTGTCGACAACTCCGGCTATTTGGTATCTCGCATTCGGATCCGTTGCTCGGTAGCTGCGTCATTTACGAATAAACAGGCTGGAACTGCTACAGTTTTCCTGCGCCCATCAGCCCGGTACACAAGGATTACTCCTGTGTATCTATCCGCCGTCTACAACGATATTTTCTATGGTGCATCTTTACGGACACGACCGCGCCGCATTTCGCACATTTAATACTTAAAATACAGTCTTCGCTTTTCTCCATATCGAACAGGCGCTGGCTGCAGCAGGGACACTTTACATGAACGGTCCCCTCTTTCCCTCTCGTAATTCCCACTTGAGCCACTTTCCTTTCCTGTCAATCCCATAAGTCTGTACACCTTTCTCAAACAGCAATGCCTCTTCGGATGTAAAGAGGCATTTCATTCGGATCCTCAGTCCTAATCAGACCGCATCTCTTCATGTGAACATAAGCCGCTGACTCGGATACTCCGTACGTCTCCGCGATCTTCTGGCCAATCTCCTCCAGGAAAACGTACCAATGCCTGTATTGGAAAAATGGATCAATGGGAGGTCGCATAAAGATACCATTCTCGTGGCCGGCCTTCCTGTTAAGGTCCATGACGAACGGTACGAATGTATGCCTCGGCATCAGGATTGTTGCCGCGTAGACGTTCGCCTGGTGTTCCATAAAATCCCGGTCCGTCCACTTCCTGTTCTCCGCTCTGTCACTTTCCAGGACGCTGCTGCGACACATGATCTTGTCCCTCGCTGCCAGGCTGTCCTTGCCGCGGAATGCCGGATAGTGCATACAGAAGTGTCCCCCCTCGTGGACAATGGTGAACTGAGCAAATCCGTCTTCCCTATCTATCACCGACTTATCTATGATGATCGCTCCTGCGGAAACCTGCTTACTCACGAATCCTCCGGCCTCGCGAACCCTAATCACTGCGTCTCTAAATACAGTGATGCCATCGATTTCCATACCAGGGACCACGTTCAGGATATCGTGTACATCAACGTCTGCATTGAGGTAGCTTTCTACAAAATGGAGAGCGTCGACTTTACCAGGTGTATTAAGGAGTTCAGGCCGATAATCCCCGACCTGTGCTTCCGCAAAGGCCATCACTTCAAGATCGCGGACAACGGGAGTTCCATCAGCTTTTCTGTTAAAGCAGTTGAACTTAATCATTGTCTTTCTCCTTTACCTTGATGTAATAGATGAACCGGCTCCAGTCATTTTCATTTATAACGCCCTTCTTAGTCATCCGCAGAGCAAATCGTGCCATCTCACCTGAATCCGAATACATCATGATCTCGTCGAGATCCCTCGGTATCCGGGAATCCTCTCTAGCAGCAAGATCATACATCGTAGCGACGTCTTCTTCCGAGAGGTGTAAAAATTTGATCAGCTTTTGCGTTTTTATTTCGTCGTAGGGCAAGCGTCTCCCGTGCTCTACGTCGCTCACAAAGGTGACGGATACACCTAGAGCGTCTGCTACATCTCTGAGCGTCAACTCCCTGTCGTCAGAAAGTCGTTTGGTCCTCAGGAAACGCCCATATCTCATATTTGGTTTCTGCATAATCTCCTTCTTTCTTTTACACTTATAACGCGTATTATTCCGTTTACAAGGTGATGGGTACAAAAAAATAGTGCCACAGCAATACACAAACATTTGTTCTTGTTTATGTATATACTGTAGCACTACTACTTAGATTATGCAAGAAAAACTTCGAACATATTTTCGAATGATCTATAAAATGTTTCCATTATACTACTACACAGATGAATTTGAAGTTGATGATCAGTAGTTGGATGTTTGAAGCTGGCATTTCCTAGATGTATCGGACATATAAATCCATTATTACGGCTCCTTCTTTATTTCTTTTTCTCCAACTCCTCCACCTTCTCCTGATACAGCCGCATCAGCCAAGCGACACAGGCAGCCTCATCGGTTTCCTTGATCGGCATGCCGTAAGCCTGCATGACAGCGCGGTCATTGGCCATATGAGCCTTACGAAGATCCTGCGGCATGAATGTTGGATCATATAGATCTGCCAGACAAGAGTTTGCATGTTTCATACGAGCATCAAGAATCCCTTGTGCCGTTTCTGTTATTCTCTGCTTGTCTTTTTCTTCTGGCTGTGGCCACGGGAAATTATTATATACAGATGCCTGATATCTGAAATCAGATTTTATTCTGCCGCAGACAACACGTACCCATGCCATATGGACATTTGATGTGAGTATCCCAAATTCATATAAGCCAAGATTGGGAATTATAGTGCAAGCGTCACCGGCGATTACTTCGGGCATCATAAATCCAATAGGGATGTACCTTCTCGTTTGCGATGAATGTCTTGGGATAACCAAATATGTGGAATCCGGCTGACGAATCTGGCAGAATAGATACGGTACATCAGCTTTTTTCTTAACCCTGTCGATTTTGCTCTCGCTTCTTAATTTCTGGACATTTTCTATTCGTTCCTTAACTTCTTTTATGCCTTTGATTTCTGATAAATCTGCGTTATCCAACCAGAGACAATATCTGGAGTACTGACCAATCAGATCATGCAGGAATTCATGAGCTCCAAGAAATGGTTTTATATACTTTTCTAGGACAGGATACTTCGCAATCAAGGTAGCGCGTTCATCTGCATCAAGAACGAAATTCCCGTAATCCATGGGTTGGGATCCCGTCGTCATCTTAGGCAAGTTCCCCTGGGGTTTGTTTGTTCGGCTTTCAAGCCATACATCGGGAGCTGCGATAATGTAGGGGTTAATATGATCAACTTCAGTGATGTCATCTCCGTTGAATAGCCTTTTTTTACTTTTCACTGAGCCACAAGTAAAACCAACAATTACACAATGAACATGCGCTTTAGCGCTGGCTTCACTATCCCAAATGAACGTGGAATAAGCAAATTGGATCTCCGCCTTGTGCTCAACAACGAGTTGCTTCCAAAAAGCGGGCACAGATTCTCCCTGGCAAATAGAGTTTGTTGAAACAAAAGCGGCAGTAATAGGTTTTCCCGCTGTTTCCATAAACTCGATTGCTCTTTGATACCAGCATATCACGTAGTCCAGTTTGGATTCGGTTTCTCCTTTTCCAAAAACAATTGAGATATCTTCCTTCTGGGCATCAGATCTGAGATTATGTCCTACAAAAGGCGGATTCCCCATAATATAATCCAGCTCGCTCTTCGGTACCACATCTTCCCAGTTAGTCCGCAGTGCATTCCCTTCCACGATATGCGCCGCCGTCTTCAACGGCAGGAAGTCCAGTTGCATGTGGACAATGTCCTCGGTCTCCTTCATCATCTGATTTTCCGCGATCCACAATGCGGTCCGAGCGACGGTGACGGCAAAGTCATTAATCTCGATGCCGTAGAACTGACTGATTGAAACCTTAATCGGAGTCATATCTCCCCAGCCCATGACGATCTGCCCATGTGTCAGGATACGCAGAATCTCATTCTCAAGTTTCCGTAGACTTGTGTAGGATTCCGTGAGGAAATTTCCGCTCCCTGCTGCCGGATCCAAAAACGACAGCGACGCCAATTTGTCCTGCAGAGCGCGGAGTTTTCTCTCCTGTGTCTTCACGACAGCGATCTTCTTGATCTCCTCCAGTTCAGCTTTTAGATCATCGAGAAAAAGGGGATCAATCACCTTGTGAATATTTTCAATCGAAGTATAATGCATGCCACCAGACCGGCGTGTCTCCGGATTCAATGTGCTCTCGAACACAGCCCCGAAGATGGTCGGGCTGATACCGCTCCAGTCAAATTCATCACTGACTTTCCGGAGCAGCAAATCCATGATCTTATCCGTGAAGGGCGGGATCTCGATATCGTCGCTAAACAGGCCGCCATTCACATAGGGGAAAGCTGCGAGCAGCGGATCATCATCGGCCAGATAAGGGTCTCTGGTTTCCGGTATCTGATCCAATACGCGGAAAAGATCCCGCAGACCCTTCCGAGCATGAGCAGCATCGAACTGTGCCATGTAGTCGTGAAACATGCTCTTCTTACCGAAGACCCCGGCGTCTTCTCCGTACAGGCAGAATACGATGCGAACGCAAAGCTTGTTGAGGCTCTTGAGCGTTTCAGGATCCTCCGGATTCTTGTACTGCTTCAGGAAGGCATCATACAGTTCCCCAACCAACTCACCAGCCTGTAGTGAAATCTCCATCTCGTCGGAGACCTTCTTTACTTCCTTGTTCACGAGGAAGTCCAGCATGTGATATTTCGCCGGGAGGTCCATCAAAGTGATCTTCACGGGATCCGGTTTTGCCGCATTGCGGTCATAGATCCAGATTTCGGCAAAGTTGGACGTGACGATCCAGCGTGCACGCTCACTAAACGGCAGATAGTTGTCGTACATCTTTGCCTGCTCATAGGGCGTCATGCCGCCATGGCCTGCCTGCGGTTTATCAAGAGCGATGCCGAGCGACTTCTGCTCGATAAGCACGTGCGTCTCGGCAATATAAACATCGATTCGCTTGGTATTACCATCGCCACCGATGACTTTCTTTTCAAATTCTACTCGATCTGTGACATGGTCAATGCCAAGGATGTCCTGAAGAATATCGATCCAATAAGAGCGGGCATCCTCGTCCTCTTTCCCTTTGCCATTCCACTTGTAGTAAAACTGCCTTGCGGCCTCGCGCTGTTGAGCATCAGTCATTTCTGTCACCAACTTTCTAACAATCGTATGTATAAAATCAGTCTAGTTCGGTTTTATCAATAGGCTTCTCTTTCCGATCAGCAAGAAGGCCAGCTTTGGCCATCATACTAGTATTGCAGGATTCAATATCTCCCGCTTCTCTATTATAAGCGTCGCCCCCTCTAAACACATTTTCTTTTTTAGCGCCTTCTCTAGATCATCTATCTTTCTAATACCAAGGTATCCTTCATCCATATCCGTGAAAAAGCGGCCGTTGCGTTCGTCGGAGAACGCCCTGCACTTAAAAAAGTCATAAAGTACGCCATCCTCCTTCAGCACAACAGTCACTTTTATTTGCCTAGCATTTTATTCAATTCATAGAATACATCAGGATCATTTAGGTCGCTCCAGCTTGACTCAAAGATCAGTTCAGCATAATTGTCTTTCCTTTGGGCAATCCAGATTTTTTCCATTGACGCTACAGCACAATATTTTGCAGTCAATATTTTCGCATAGCTCCTGGCTTGTACCATAACCTCGTTTAATTCTTTTTCATTTTTTATACTACGCTTAGCTTCAATTATGGCGAAGCCAGATGCAAAACCGCGTCTTTCATCAGGTAACAAGACGAAGTCCGGAATTAATGCTTTACCTGAATTATTCATGACGTATGGGACATGCCCTTGAAACGTCGATTTGTTACACAACAATACCACTATCCATGTTCGGCTCTCGGCAGGACGGCATTT
>CADABA010000148.1 GCA_902785985.1 uncultured Lachnospiraceae bacterium | reverse complement strand
CTGAGCCGGTATTGTTTTTCGCATGTGCCCATACCGGCTTTTTGCCCTGCTTTATTATTTCCCCACACATCTTATAAGCCAGAAAGGATGCAAGCCCGTAATGCCTGTAAGGCTCCGCGGTCTCAACACCGATATCCACCTCTTCCGGGCTGATCCCGCTCGAAAATGCCACCGCGGCAAAACAGCCGTCTTCCCTGCTTCTCGCAAGAAATCCAAACCCGTTCTCAAAAAATGAATCCCTGCTTTTCCATGAAAAGGATGGGATGATCCTTCCATGAATGTCTGCATAATTTCCCACAGTGATCCGTTCCAGGTCAAAGCCGGCAGCAAGTACCGGAGCTTTCTCAGGCATTCCACTGTGAACATATTCGATCCTTTGATCAAGCCGGATCAGCTCCCGGTCTGAATAATGACCTGAGACAAAATCCGAATCCGTGATCAGCAAAAATCTTCTGTCCGTTTCCGGCACAAAAAACTGCTGATATATTTCTTCAAGGACATCCGGGCTCAACGTTCCCGAAATATACGCGAAGCCGCAGTAATGACGGAACAGAAAGCACCCTCTGTCATCTGTATATATTTCTCCATCCTGAATACCGGCAGCGATTGACATCGGATATACCCGGTCAGCCGCACATTTTTTGGCAAGATCCATGCATTCTCTGTATTTACTTCGATCGATCTTTCTCATGATCAAGTACCTCTTTCTGTCATTTCCATGTCCTGAGAATCTTTTTAAATATGTTCATGGTATACATGGAAAAGCCCCTCGACTGCATCTATAATAAAGAGAGGACACCTGCTTATTTTTTAAAGGAGACAGTGCGATGAATGTTTTAGTTAATATTTTAACATTGATTCTCATGCTGGCCATCTATATCGGAATTCCCACGCTGATCATAGTTCTTATCATCCGGAGAAAGAAAAATCCGAGGCCCAGAAAGCCCAGAACTTACAGGATCCTCTCGCCTCTCCCGATCATCATTAACATTCCCGCGACATTTGTTCTTACATACGCAGAGCAGAGTGATAATCCTCTGAAAAATGAAGACATCTGGTACGCAGTGATGTCGATCGCATTTGTCGTAACGATCGTCTGGGCCATCGTCGAATGCAAACTGGCCGGCCTGTGGGTCGGTCCTCTCCGCTGGTTCATCGGGGCGGCGGGGGGTGTTCTCGCAGCGGCGGCGGTTATTATTTTCCTCGGACTTTGCCTTGTAATAGGATTTGCCCTCTTTAACGGTCCGAGGCAGCATTTCATTATACGGAACGGGGAAACGATCCCGCTTCAGGACTACGGAAACGGTGCCTATCTTGACCCCAGATCCGGAGAAGTTTATTACCAGGATTCCGATTCTTCCGCGCACGATGATCTGGGCAGGAGGTACGAATTTCACTGAGCAGATGACAGATACTTATCGACTCATACTTCCCACATGTGGATCGGCGACCGGGAATAAAGAAAAACGGCCGCCTGAGCAGCTGACTCAGTCAACCGCAATAGCAGCATATCTTTCTGAATTTTGTCATTCGACCCGCAATATAAAGCCGGTCCGGTCTCCTGTTACTTTTCCACCGGCTCAGATAATTTGATTACCATTACACCGTCAACCATCTTTACACTGTCTTCGGCCGGGAAGAAAGGCATATTCTTTACTTCCGGCGAGTTCTCCAAAGCAGTCAGCTTATCGTCGCTCACAAAGTTCACCGGATAGTCCAGATAATAGTTCAGATAGATCGGATATGTTTCAGGATAAGAAGTATTGTAATTATACCATAACCCTCCGGTGTCATAATCAAATCCGGCTCTGTGCTGGCTTAAAGGTCCTTCGTCCAGAATACCTATGATGGCACATTCGGTCTCTCCCGGAACATATCCTTCCGTCCCCTCCATTCTGCCGATCATTCTCGTGAGGACAGAGAGAGTGGCTGCATTTTCCATCTCTTTTTTCAGGTACACCTGATTGGAATAAATGCAGTTGTCAAAAATAATGATACACAGAAGCAGCGCGCTTACATACGTTATACCGCTGCCGATTTTAATCCGGTCGTTATTTTTCAGATATAATTCTATTAGTACAACTACGAGAATATATAAGAAAAACAGAGAGAATGTCGTCAGCTCATGATATTGATCTGATAAGATCGTTATGGTATTGATCCCGAAAGGAATCATTACAAATATGCCTATCACACCCGGTATCGGCCTTTTCAAAGATTTCATTCGGGAAAGAAGCGTAATTACAAGCCAGATCGCGACAGCCATCAAAACAACGGTAATTCCCGTTATGAGCCATGTGACGCGATTTCTCGGATAAATAAGCCATTCAAGCTCTGATTTAAGGCAGTAATAAAATCGATGCGCAATGTTCCTGAGCGATAGACCGCCGGTCCTTGAGACACTGTTGTATCCGTCTGACTGTGATATTCCCGTAATCATCAGGACTACTTTATATCCGATGAAATAAAACGCCATGCCGACCCCGACAGAGATCATTCGAAAAAGGCCTTTCAGATACTCCTGTTTTACAGAGGCTCCCTCAAGCAGAGAGACAAGCGCCAACAGCAGAAAAACAAATATCGCTACATTTATATATGCCTGATACAGCCCTAACGAGAGCATATACAGTAATGGCGCAAAGAATATCCCTCGCTTGAATTTGACCGTAATATAGATTCCAAGCACGACCAGAAGCAGGGCAAAGCCATATGAATCTGCATCATGTATATATGTCGCATTCAGCAGAGTAACAGAAGCATTTGTTATCAGAATGCCGCACGTCAGAATAAGAAAGAACGGCTTCCTGATCGGAAGAATATCCGTCAGCAGATATATCGAAAGTGCCATGAACAGCATAAGAAGGAAGCCGCTGATGACCGGAAGCGCAAAATCTCCGCGGATCAGCCTGTATACCGGTCGAAAATAGCGACCGACCGCAATCATCGGATCCGGGCTGAGCTCATAAAGATCAAACAGCGAGTCATGTGAAAAATTTCCGTTAAAAAAACTGTATCCGTGCGCGACCAGTCCGAATGTAAACACGCAGAAAAAAATTGTCTTCAGTCTTTTTAACTCTATGTTCTCTCTCAAATATGATAAAAATGTCATCATCTTTCCCTGTTTTAACATAAAAATCAGCAGACTCCAATGTGCACAGGAATACTCCATCTTCCGTACCCCATACGTCCGGCAGAAAAATCCTTAACGAGTATCCCGAAAATTCAGGAACGCCCCGGCGTTCCTGCCGCGCCGCGCTTTCGTGCGAAGCTCCTTCCTCTTTGCGCATCTGCGATCCGCCGGGTACTTTCATTCTTAATGGCTGAGGACCCACTCCTCGACAAAATACAGCGGTATGTTAATCATCCATTCCTGTTCCATGTACCCGGACATTGAAAATCGCCACCCGGTCATTCCCGCATTGTGATCGACAACCTGTTTCAGGCTTTTTGATTTTACATTTTCTTCTGCCTTTACTTCAATCGGATACAGTTCGGATTTTTGCAAAATAAAATCAAGTTCCAGGGTAGAGTTCTCTTTTGAATAATAGTTTCCTGCTTCAGCAAAGTATCCTGTTCCGGTAAAGCAGCATTCCCTGAAGCGCCCGCTTCACCAGCTGACACATTCCTGCCCCCTGTACCGACAAGCGCCGCGTTTTCTTTCTCAGCCATTGCTGCGCGGTAAGATTCCTGGTCAAATATTTTTGCCGGCTTCGATTTTTCTGCGATCTCCGGGTCAGCCGTAGATGTCGCATAATTATCTGTTATCACAAAATTATAATAATCGGATGTCTCGTTCTCATCGAATATCCAGAGGTCTGAATACGGTCTGTCGAAATCCTGTAAAATGGAGCCAGTCGCGCGCTCTCCGATTTTCTGCGATGCCTTTTCCAGGTAGTTCAGTACATCCGTGCAGAAATCCAGGGATGTATTTCCTGCTTCTTCGCCGCCGATGAACATGTCTTCAAATGTGTCGCAGTCCTCACCGAGAGTATCCTGTATTATTTCATCAAGCGTCTTTTCACTGTGGAGCAGCAAAAGGACATCGGACATGCTGTCCCTGAGTTCAGTCACGTCTACATACGTAAGAGTTCCGTCGCCATCATACTTCAGAGCGGACGGCTTTCCCGAGGACAGCAGATGCCTGTCAAGCAGATACATGACTGCCAGAGGTCCGTAGCAATAGGTCCCATAGTCAATATCCTGGCTGTAAGTCCCCGGATCCAGCGTTCTGATTTCTTTTGTATACTGGGCTTTGATCCGTTCCTTTGTATATGCCACTCCGTCGTTTTCTTTTATGCGTATCTTGTTGAACAGATCTGCAGTAAACGAATCCTGATAGAACCCGCAGATCAGCTGCGCAGTCCCCTCGGCGAACCAGTCAGGATACAGCATGTAATCATCTCTGTAATCAGCAAATTTCGTATCCCTGTAATAGGAATCCGCGAACAGCTCATATTTGGTTTTTTCAGGCTCAGCAGGTTCCTCTGTCGGATCCTCTGTCGGATCTTCATCCTTCGGATCATTGTTCGGTTCGTTCCCGCTTTCATCATCTGTCTTTTCGCCGGGCTCATCGTCATTCTCTGTCCCGATGTCCTCAGTCAGATCCTCGCCCTCTTTATTTTCGGCGAAATTCAGAACAGCGTCGGCCGCTGTACCGGGTTCTTCATTTCCTGAAGGAGCCACCCTGTCGCTCGCTGTTTCCGGTACGGTCTGTTCGGATTCTGTTCCTATTGGGAACTTCTTAAGACCCCCGATCATCCCCGTAATGTACGTGATCCCGTCTGCCGGATTCTCAATCGTCATGACGCCGCCCGTGGCCTCAAAAAGATCGCTCAGATGCTTATCCAGTTCCACCTTTCCGACGCAGCTGTAAACGAGCGGGAGGAAAAATGAAAGAACCGGTATATAGTACCCGTCTTTTTCGGCTTTCACTGCATCGGTTCCCTCTGTTTCGATATAGGAAACACGTATTTTACGGATCTGACCGTCTGCCTCGGAGACGGAGACCGTATACTCGCCCCGGCTGTCACCGCTCACAGCGTCATGTGTTCCCAGCCAGAAGACCGGTATTTCCCAGGTAATATTCTCATCTGCTTTAACGACCGCTGTCGTATCCAGATATTCTCCCGCCTTCGGTGCATCCACGCCTGTGATTTCAATTTTTTATCAACGTCTGAGATCTCTCATCCGTCGGAACGAGCACAGGCGCATCCAGGGCCTGAACGGGCACTGCGGATACCAGGATCAGGATCATACTGAGTAAGAACGCGATACTTTTTCTAAGTTTCATGTCGACTGCCTCCTTTATAGTGTTCCATCACCCGGCAATTCTTTTCAGTGATATGCCGGCAGCCAGTCACCATGGGCTTCAATCAGCTCATCGCACATCGCGACAATATCATCGATGGAAAGCTCGGCGCCGGTATGCGGATCCAGCATGACCGCCTGATAGATGGCCTCTTTTCTTCGGGTCATCGCTGCCTCGATAGCCATCAGCTGCACATTGATGTTCGTGCGATTGAGGGCTGCGCACTGCTCGGGAAGGTCACCGACATAGCACGGCTGCACGCCGTTACGGTCGACCAGACAGGGGACCTCCACACAGGCGTTGGAAGGCAGGTTGGTGATCAGGCCATTGTTCAGCACGTTGCCGCCGATTTTGACAGGCTTATCAGTTTCCATCGCTTCCATAATGTAGCTTGCGTATTCTTTCGAGCGGGTATGGGAGAGATACGGATTGGCGGTCAGCTCATGGCCGCGCTTCTTCCAGTCCTCGATCTGCCTGATGCATCTGCGGGGATATTCATCCAGCGGGATGCAGTAGCGATCGATCAGTTCCGGATACTCTCTCTTGATAAAATACGGGGTATACTCCGACGAATGCTCGCTGGACTCTGTGATATAATATCCGAATCTGCGCATCAGCTCCAGTCTGACCATATCATAGTGTCTGCCCTCAGATTGATACAGATCATACTCTTCCCTGGCATGCGCGATCCGCTCCTCATCCCACTCCTCATCCATCATAAGCATGCGGAGTCTGTCTTCCCAGCTGCCGATGTCCAGCTTACCTTCATTATAGAGGAGCGCTCTTCTCCTGATCTCCGGATAAATATCCTGACCGTTCTTGGTGCATGAAAGAAGCCATGCCTGATGATTGATCCCGGCGATCCTGCACTGTAC
>CADABA010000147.1 GCA_902785985.1 uncultured Lachnospiraceae bacterium | reverse complement strand
TCCCGCACCCTGCCCGTTCAAGTTCCTGCGCAATGGACGATGAAAGCGAATAGGCTTTTTCCTCTGCGTCCTCATTTGTCCTGCCTGTGATCAAAAGCCTCGTCCCGACCCTGCCGGGAGAAGCGAGAACTTTTCCTTCCGGGATGTCCGTAAAAACTCCGATCGCCTGTCGTCCTTCCGCGACCGGTGTAAATGCAGCGTCGATGACAACATAGAAGGGAGCCGGCAGAGGACATCCCATGGATGAGAGCTGTCTGATCACATTTTCCGCATCCTCATTCGCCGCTTCGTCTGAAAAGAGCGAACCTACCAGTTTCTCCTTTACAAGCTTGTCGTCATTTCCCATCCGCGCCCGCAGGCTCGACGCATGCGCGAGCGTTTTTCTCTCCTCTTTCATCTGTGAACTGACTTTATCGAGCACCTCTTTCAGATCGGCCGAATTGATCGGTTTTAACAGATACTCCCGCACGCCAAGCTGAATGCACTGCCGTGCGTACTCGAATTCATCGTACCCGCTGAGAACGATAATACCGATCCACGGCATCTGGGTCCGAAGGCTTCTGCAGAGCTCGAGTCCGTCCATGAACGGCATCGTCCCACGGAAAAGACTCACGGATCCCCTCTCTCACTACGATCTCGTCATCAACCAGAAACACTTTCATTTTCGTAAATCTCCTCTTTGGTCCTGCACGGTACCCTGAAGCGCACTTCCGTTCCGGCCGGACCGCTCGTGATCTTCAGTTCTTCCGGTTCATTGTAGTAAAGCCGGAGCCGCATGTTTACATTTACCAGTCCGAAACCTCCGCTGCCACGCTCACTGACCATGGGATTTTCTGTCCTGATCCGTCTGTTCAGCTCTTCCAGCTGCCCGGCACTCATTCCGCACCCGGTATCCCTTACGCAAAAATAGAGCCAGCCGTCGCTTTCCTTGGCCGAAACATAAATAGTCCCGCCGCCGCGCTTAATTTTGATCCCGTGATAAAGAGCATTTTCCACAATGGGCTGCAAAAGCAGCTTCAGGATATAGCAGTTTCCGATCTCATCCGGAATATCGATCTCATATTTCATGATATCGCGGTATCTGGTCTGCTGGATCTTAAGATATCCTTCGATATGCTTCTTCTCCTGACTGAGCGGGATCCAGTCGGCACCGGAAGACAGACTGATCCGGAAAAAGTCGCTCAGGGAGCTTGTAAGCCCGATGACTTCTTCCGTCTGCCCGGCTTCGGCTTTCCACACGATGGCATCAAGTGTATTGTAGAGGAAATGCGGATTGATCTGGGCCTGCAGGGTGCGCAGCTCCGCCTTCCGCAGTCTTTTTGCATCCTGTTCGCTTTTTTTCATCATGGCTTCCAGACGGTCCGCCATGGTATTGACCTGCTTTGTCAGGTTTCGAAGCTCCACGACCTCCGTATCCGTGATCCTTGCATCAAGTGTTCCGTCTGCCAGGACCGCCGTTACCTCCTCGAGTTTATCGATCGGCTCCCGGACCAGGGCTGCCGTGGCTTTCATGGATCTGGCTCTGATCACCATGGCAAAAATCACGATGAGCACCTCGGCGATTGCCGTGACGAATGTGGTGAGCCTCAGGCGCATACTCATCTGTGCTGTAGAGGTGATCTCAAGCGCGATATATTCGTTCAGCATGCTGTCGACCAGAGCCGCCACATCCCTGACTTCGGCAAGCACCGCTTCATTGTCCACTACGGGAACCTCATCTGCAATATTATCCCGGATCTGATCAATATAGTTCTGCAGCGTTTCCATGGTCCGTCCCGCAACAACGAGGGAAAGTCTGTTCTCCTCACTTGTCTGCTGCGTGACCTCTCCGATGATTTCCTCCACTTCCATGATCATTTTGTAAATATTGCTCTGCGGAAATGTTTCCTTGCCGCTGACAATATTCCAGGCTCTCTCAGGGATCTCTTCTGAAACAACTTCCTTCAGTTCGGTGATCTTTCCCATTCTCAAAATGGCGCTGTGATACTTCCATGCGTAAAAGAGCATCAGAACAAGACTGATGATGATGGGAAATACAAGCATCATGACCAGTCTGTGGCTCAGATCATCGATCGCTCCGAGTATACTTTTCTCTTCTTTGATCCGTTCCATCTGTCCTTAATACCCTCTCGGTCCCAGTTTTGTGAGATCCTGCTCATCCGAAAAAACCGCTTCGTCCGGATGTATCGTCTTTTCCACCGTCTCACCGTTCTTCAGACGGATCACTGTCTCCATTACCTCCTTGCCGAGTCTGGGCGTACATTCCACGATGCAGTTGATCTTTCCCTGCTTCAGAACATCGATGGCGTCCTGCCCGCCGTCTATGGAGATCACAACGATATCTTTCCCCGGCACAAGACCAGCTTCTTCGATCACGGGAATCGCTCCCAGGGTCATCTCATCGTTGTGGCTGTAGACAACATCTATCTCATCTCCGTATTCCTCCAGGAACATCTTCATACACTCCGCCCCGCGGCTCTTTATAAAATCGCCGTCAATGCTCTCCAGAACATGCATCCTCTCATCCCCGGCAATCGCATCCGCAAAGCCTGCCTGGCGCTGCCGCATCGGAGTCGAGTTGACGGTACCGGTGATCTCCACGATATTTACCCGATCAAGGCCAAGGCTGTCCGCTTTTCGGATCAGGTACTCCCCCGCCTTTACGCCTTCCTGATAAAAATCGGCGCCGATCAGGCATGTCGTAAGTCCTTCCTCTTCCGTACTGATGTCACGGTCCACAAGGATCACGGGAATGCCTGCATTTTTTGCTTCCAGAAGAACATTGTCCCAGCCGTCTTCCACGATCGGAGAGAACGCAATGACATCCACCTTGTAGGCGATAAAACGGCGGATGGCCGCAATCTGATTTTCCTGCTTCTGCTTGGCATCCTCGAACATAAGGCTGATCTTATATTCTTCCGCCTTCTTCATGATGTCGTTCGTATTCCCGACCCGCCATGCGCTCTCCGAGCCGATCTGTGAGAAGCCCAGGAGGATTCCGGGATCCGGCTCTTCCTGTGGATTCTCCTTCTTCCCGCATGCGGATAACAGAGAAGCGATCAGCAGAATACTGATGACACACAGTGTGCGTCCGATTTTGTTTCGAATCCGATTTTTCATTGCACAGTCCTCCGGTTACAGAATACCATAAAGAAGAAGAGTAAGCGATCAATAACACATGTTCCATAAGATTTTCCGGACTTGCGCACGTATTTCACGGCAGCAGACAAGAGTATTGCTCGATGAAGATTCAAGAACGCCTCGGCGTTCTTGCCGCGACGTTCGCCGCGCTCAGTGCCTTCCACTGTGCACGTCTGCGATCCGCCGTGCCTAAGCATGCGTAACAATGCTCCAGTGGAGCATTGTGTAGCTGAGACTTTACTCTGACGCTTACTCTGTAACCCGTGTAAGGCTGGTTTCACTTTATGCATTCATCTCATGATCGAAGCCACGGGAATTCTGTGCCGGAGATGAAAAACGGAGCCGGTTTCCCGACTCCAGACAGTATTCTTCAGTTATTCAGTTACAGTTCAGTCGAGCTCAAGAGAGTCCGAAATATAATACTTAAATCCGTGCTTCTGACAGTAATCACGAATCTCAGAGATCAGACGTTTATCGCGCGTATATTCCAAAAGACAGATATCCGCGCCTTTTTCCGCATATCGTTCGAATATCACCAGCAGGGCTATAAGAATTCTTTTCATCATATATTTTCTGTGAGCGCTCAGGCTCTGAAAACAATCTTTACGATCTTCATTTTCACCAGTCTGTCGCAGAAGCGGATCATCAGCCTGTGGAACAGACCGACATTCTTGTAGATATCCCGGTAACCGCGCATATAGCTTTTCGCTGTGACAGAGGCGAAATGATCGCTCCACCCGCGAAGCGCAGACTCATCCTCTAAGGAGAAATAAGCGCCGACGTCCGTGATCCCGGCTTCTTTCAGCCAGGTCTTCCGCATCAGCTTCGCGCCGCGTTCGTTGCAGGTATCGAAGGCCAGCACTGCGCCGGGGAACCGTTCTGCCATTGCAGAGAACAGCTTCCTGACCTCCTCTGTTTTGAAATAATAGAAGACGCCCGCGGCAAAAAACACCGCACCATTCGAGGCATCGATCTGATCCATCCAGCTGACATCATTCAGATCATACGCAAGGTTCTGCTCCCGCTCTCCTGCCGGAAGCAGGTCATTCCGGACCCGGATCACATCCGGCAGGTCTATGTTATAGCCGCAGCAAAGACCATTATCACATTTACGGAACGTATCATCAAGCCCGCAGCCCAGATTGACCACAGCAGCCTTCGGGTGCTCCCTGAGATAAGAAATGACCTCGCAGCGAAGATCGTACTGCCTCTGGGCTACTTCCAGAGCGCCGAAGAGCCCTGCCGGAGATTCCATCTTCTTTCGTTTCCCCGCAAAGTCATAATCCAGAGAATCGCAGATCCGCTTTGCTTCCGGATCAGAGAACAGCTCCGGAAAATGCTCGGAGCATACTACCCGTCCAAGCAGCGGAATGACCAGAGTCTCCTGAACCGTGTTTTTCTCAATATGGTATTTCATCATCCGAACAGCCCTTTCTTTTCATAAGGGGCTGACTCAATACCGAGACAGGTATATCCGGTCGCATCGATCGCCTCCTTCAGGGCAGCAGTATCTGTCGCAGTCTCCGTCAGGAAAGTGGCCTCCTTCTTTCTTCTTGAAGCAGAGACTTTCTTTGCGGCAGGAACTGCCTTTCGTATTGCGTCGCAGATATGTGCTTCGCACATTCCGCACATCATACCGTCGATCTTCATCGTTGTTTTGATCATGTCGTTAACCTCTTTTCTTCTTTCTGTATCCGCAGTCGCAGTAGGGGCCTCCGGAGGCCAAAGTATATTCCCGGACAAAGTCCGACACCCCGCCCGCCTCACTCATGGTATAGTCCAGACGGCACATGGCCGGTACCATTTCATATAGACCCAGTTCCTTCATCAGCGTGCAGATACCGCATTTTGTAAACCGGGCCTCATATCCGCGCCCGTCCGGATAGGGCAGAAACTCCATATTCCAGGAGTAAGGGTTGCGGTCGGCTGCTTTCAGCTCAGCCGTGGCCTTCATTCCCCGAATATCCTTATCGCTGAACTTCTTCTTTCCCGACATCCGGCAGAACCATTTCATCGGGCGGATCATCATGGCCTGTCCGTAGTATTCCGTCAGCTGTTCCACAGGAGGCATAGTTTCCATACTCAGCAGAAAGGCGGAGAGCATGGCACAGTTCACGATATTCATTTTAAAACGATCAGCTTTCTCAAATTCCGGCAGTTTGGCAATGATTTTTCTGTACCGGGGCTTTGCTTCCCGGGTGATTCGTGCCGCCCTGCGCTCGTCATACCCGAGAACGGAGACCATTTTTTCCCGGAAAGATCTTCTGAACAACACCCACATTCCCATGGGCATACCGATGTACTTCATATTATCTACCCTTGTTTTCAATGTTTTCGGTCAGTCGGCAGTACAGATCCGGCACGGATTTCAGCATCGACAAAGATGGACGACAGTCAGATCATGTCTGCAGCCATACTCGTTGATTAGCCTGCTCGTTAATAATCCTCCTCGCTAATAAGCCTGTAATACACCTCTGTCATACGCCATCAGAATCAGAACCGCTAAATATGGTTTGTATTATCTAACCTTGTTCTATTATATTCCGCCCACGGAATAAATCAAGAGGGGATTTATCAGTTCGAAAAACCGGGACCACCAGGATGAGCGAATATCCGGAACCGGTCACAAAACAATTTCTGAGGCAAAAACCCATGTCACCGGTTCCGGGCATCAACACAGAAAAAGGTCGGGGAGTGAGAGCTCCCTGACCTCTTGTGCAATGTTTTATCCCTCAATAATTTTTCTGGCAAACTCCGCCGCAGCCTTCATATCCGTCTCATCCGGCTTTCCTTTATGAACACCTTTAAATTCACCTTTGCAGTGGAATTCCCGCTCATCCATCGGGATGCCGGCCTTATCCGCCGCTGCCTTGACCTTTTTCCAGGTCGAGTTCAGCATGGCTGCAGAACCGAAATTGACGATTTTTCCAACCCGGTTCTTATCAAGAGAAGTCACAAATTTACGGACCTCCGGATCGATGCTGAAAGCATAGTACGAATTCCCGAGAAAAAGAATATCGACCGGCTCACTGATGGGAACGCTGATCGGCAGAGCCTGCGTGCCGACGGCTTCTGCAACGGCTTCTGCAAGCCTCTTTGTATTCCCGGTCTTTGTGTAATATCTAACTGCGACTTTCATGTTACAGACCTCCTTTAAGCTTTATTGAACTTGTCCTTGTTCTGTTTGCATCTCGGGCATTTCCAGTCCTCCGGAAGAACCTCGGATTGTTGACAAAGCATGTTCTATAAGATTAGATTTTGCAAACTATATTATACATGAAATCACATACTTTTTCGATACAGAATTCTCATCAGAGTACATTATTATTGGTTTCATCGTCGAGTTACTCTCTTCATTTCCCGGCAGACAGGGATCAGAGCATTTTTTCGTCGGAACAAAAGTCCCGGCAGGCAGAAATCAAAGTATTTTTTCATCGGAACAAAAAAAGCCGGCGCAGGCGATCGGATCGTTTTCCTGCTCCGGCTTACTTTTTCATTTTCTGATTTTGTGGATTGCAGATGCACGCAATGGAAGGCGTTTAGCGCTGCACACATCGCGGCAAGAACACTGAGATGTTATTGGATGTCTCCGACTGTTTTACCAGTTCTCGTACCGCTCATGCCGGTCAAGGCCGCGGATCATCTGCATATCCTCTTCGCTCAATTCGAAATCGAAGATATCATAGTTTTCTGCAATATGATCCGGATTG
>CADABA010000146.1 GCA_902785985.1 uncultured Lachnospiraceae bacterium | reverse complement strand
TCGATGCGGCCGAATTTCTCAAGAACAGCGTCAACGACTGCGTCGACATTCTCTGTATCTGTAATGTCGCAGCGGCAGGCCATTGTCTCAACGCCGTATTCGTCAGCGATTTCCTTTGCTACTTCCTCGATCAGATTCTGACGGCGCGCTACAGCAACAATGTTGCAGCCCTGATTCGCGAGCGCTTTTGCCATCTGAACGCCGAGTCCGCTTGAGCAGCCTGTTACAAGGGCTACCTGTCCCTTGAGATCAAAATAATTCTTCATAGTGTCCTCCTGTGTGTGTAAATAACAAGTCATCAATGTAGCAGTGACTAATTCATCATAACAAATTTAAAAAAAGTGTCAATATCGGGTCCGTACTAAATAAAAAGCGCCGGGAGAACTCATTTCCTCTCCCGGCGCCATTTAATGGAATTCTTACACGCTTCTTCTGCTAAAAGTGCAGCTGCGTATGGATTGTTATTCTCAGATCACACGTCTGATTGCTACGATCGCTTTGCTGTCAGCGCGTCTGTCGTGGGTAATACCCCATGCACTGCCCTTGGCCTCCACGATATATCCGTTTCCGTCATAAAGTGCAACATGGCCTGAATAGACAATGACATCACCTGCCTGCGCTTCCGCAAGACTGCCGACCGGGCTTCCTACAGACGCCCAGTTTCCGGATGTTCTGTAGCCGCCGCTGTACACACCGCAGTCACGAAGGACGAGCCATACGAAATGAGAACAGTCACAGCCGTTAGTCAGAGAAGATCCGCCCCATACATACGGGCATCCTACGAACTGATCTGCATAGGCGATAATAGCGTTACCCGATGAACTGGAAGGTGCGCTCACCTGAACCGACTGTGCCTGCGCTTCCGCTGCCGCCTGCGCCGCTGCTGCGTCGGCCGCTGCCTGCGCTGCCGCTGCCTGTTCCGCTGCTGCCTGCGCTGCCGCTGCTGCCTGAGCCTCCGCTGCTGCCTGCGCTGCCGCCGCCTGTTCCGCTGCTGCCTGCGCCTGCGCTTCCGCTGCCGCCTGCGCTGCTGCTGCCTGCGCCTGCGCCTCTGCCGCCGCTGCGTCTGCCGCTGCCTGCGCTTCTGCCTGAGCCTGCGCCTGGGCTGCCTCTGCCGCTGCCGCTTCCGCTGCTGCCTGCTGTGCCGCTGCTTCCGCCGCCGCAGCCTCTGCTGCTGCCTGCGCTTCCGCTGCTGCCTGTGCCGCTGCTGCCTCGGCCGCCGCCTGCTCCGCCGCTATTCTGGCCGCTTCCTCTTCCGCTGCGATTCTGGCTGCTTCCGCTGCCGCCGCTGCTGCCGCCGCCTGCTTTTCAGCCTCGATCTCATCAAGTCTGTTCTGCTGCTGTGTGATCAGTGAACTGATCTCCTCAGCCTGCTGACGGGCGATTGCAATTTGATTCTCATAATCAGCATCTGTCAGCTTCTTCTCCTCGAGCTGAATGTTGAGCTCTGCATTCTGCTCCTCCATAGAAGCCTGCTGGGCTTCAAGGGAAGCCTTCTCTCCTTCAAGCTCTGTTTTCTGCCCTTCGAGCTGTTCCTTCAGAGATGAGACCTGATCGACGGTCTCCACATAATTCTGAAGCGCTGTACGGTCTGCCTCGTGAAGTTCCCTTGCGTACTCAGCCTTGTTGATAAAGGACTGAATATCGGAAGCGTTCAGGATCATCGCGGCCCATCCGATCGATCCGCCGTTTTCGTAAATGTACTGGATACGCTTCTTCATATCCCGGTACTGCTTATCACGGCTGGCTTCAGCTGTCACCAGCTCAGCCTGCGTCGAATCGATCTGCGTCTGCGTCTCATCGATCTGGCCCTGCGTCTCGTCGATGCTGATCTGCGCCTGATCAATCTGAACCATGAGGTCCACGATATCGAGATTCAGGTCGCTGATCTCTGACTGGATCTGCTGCTGTCTCACGGCAAGTTCATTCAAGGCTTCCTGGGTGCCCGATAATTCCTCCTCTGACTGCGCCTTCTGTGCACGTAAGTCACTCTCTTCATCCGCGAAAGCCGGAGAAATCGAGGACACTACAAGCACTGTCGCGAACAGTATGCTGAGTAATTTTTTCTTCATACATCCACCTCGATCTAATACAATCAAAAATACCTCAGCGTTCATGATGCACCGCGCATGGTCGGAAGCATCTTCCCTGGTGCACGGCTGCAATCTGCCGAAGTTCTTAATCTCTGACGCTTGCTTTGTGACTTATAGAAAAGACGTTTCCTCCCACAGAAAAAACGTTTTCCTTTCTGCATTCATCTCCTGATCGAAATCACAAAAATTCTTTGTCAGAGATTAAATTGTAACAAAGTTAATAAATGTGTAACATTCTCAACCTATGTTGTGTACTATATCACAGTATCAACAATTTTTCAACCGATTTGGCGAGATTGTTACAATTTAATTAACTGCATAATTAATATGTAACATCTTGATTGCAGATATGATCACCGGATCCGGTCCGTTCCACCCGGGCTATGTCCTGATACCGGCATGTTCCGCCGGCCGATTCAACTTTATCCGAATACCAAAAGTTTGACTTGCGGCATTACAAAGGCAGTGCTATAATCATGGGTAGCGAAATAAGGACGATTAGCTCAATGGGAGAGCACTCGCTTCACGTGTGAGGGGTTACAGGTTCGAGCCCTGCATCGTCCATAAAAAAAGACATCCGTTATCGGATGTCTTTTTTATTCTTCATCGCGCAGTATTCGTAAATTCGATCATAATATACGTGCCGGGTGCTGCCTGCCTTCATCGTGAGTACAATCTCGCGATGAAGGAAAAAGCCTCCGGCCTCAGATTCTGCACTTTTTGCGGGCGGTCCCGGAAGCATCCATAAAGTTTACAAAGATCTTCCTTTTCGGGATTCCTTACATTACCCTTCTCCTGCCGACCCTTTTCTTCGGCTTGATGACGCGGACAACAAATCCCCAGTTATAGACAAGTACATAGGCTATACCGTTCAGTGTGAGTGCCGCGAGCACATCGCCGATTGAATGCTGCTTCAGGAACATGGTCGAGAGAATGATCATACCGCACCAGAAAACGACCGGGATTCGAACTGTTCTCTTTTGGAGAAGCGGATGCTCTGAAGTAAAGAGTGTCATCATAAGAGCCGTCGTGTTGAAAACGTGAATGCTCGGCCAGACATTGGTCGGAGTATCAATCGCCCACAGTCTTCTTACCAGATACGCACAGATCCCCCGGCTCTCAATGTAATAAGGGCGCAGGCTGATCTTTGTAGGCAGGAAAGTAGAGACGACCAGAAATACCGTCATCCCGATCATGAGCATCGTCGTAAGCTGCTCATATGTCTTCCTGTCTACGAAAAAGACGAAGACCACCCAGACCGCCTGGAACAGGAACCATGACAGATAAGGAATGATGAATTCGACAATGAGCGGAATATATGTGTCGATCTCCGAACTCAGATCAAAAAATCTCGTTCGCGGAAGCCGCTCGAGGATCGTGAACCAGATCATATAGAAAACAAGATACAGAAGAAACGGTATGATCTGGGCCAGATTCTGGTCCTTTACATACTTCATGAGCTTTTCATTTTTGATCCATGCTTTCATTTTCGTAAATATCATTCGTGCCTTCTCCTCCGGATCAATATCGTACCTTAAATTCATAGGATCTGGGATCCACTTTGACAAGCTCTGATTCGATATCTCTTATCTCTACAAATCGCTGCGCCTTCAGCTGCGCGATCAGCGACTCGATCTGCGCTTCCGTCCCCTGTGCCTCCATCTCAACACGGCCGTCATAAAGATTCTTCACCCAGCCCGTCACACCGAGCCGCTGTGAAATGTAATTTGCGTGATAGCGGAAACCGACTCCCTGAACATCCCCGCTGAAAATCAGATGTCTCCGGACGATTCCTTCCATTACCTTTCCTTCTACCTTCCCTTCGCTTCGAAATTTAGCTCTCTCTTCGGGATCCGGACAGAAGCCTTCGAAAATGAAAACATCATACATCATCTTCGCATCGAGGAGAGCCTCTTCCGACTTGATCGTCCATGCGGCTCCGAATGCATCCGCCGCTTTCCGCAGATACACATAGGGCAGCCTGTACATATCGCGAATATTATAGGCAATAAAATCCGGCTTTGTAAGGAAATTAAAGAGACATGCCGAAAGAGAAAAGCTGAATATGCCGTTCGTTTTAAAATCCATACATTCCGAAAGCTGGCCTCTCAGTGTCTGCGGACGATTTTTCCGGAACCAGCGTACAACGCCCGGATGGAAGGACTCAATACAGTACTGTCCCTCGTACCCGTCCAGAATAAATGCCGTCTCTCCGCAGATCTCCTTTACATCGTCTCCCCGCTCCGCCTTGATCTCAATGATGAGAGGAACCTTGCCATCGACCGTCTTAAGGACTTCCCAGAAGATCGGAACATGCTGTTCCGTTCCGAAAAGCGTGTATTCCGTCGCCTGTCGAAGACTCAGATCACTGATTTTTGTCCGGACGCCTGCGGCACGCATAAGATCCGGGTCATGCATAACGACCAGCTGATTATCTCCTGTCATCCGGACATCCAGCTCGATCCCGTATCCCTTTTCCACCGCGCGCTCGAAAGCGAGCATTGAATTTTCAGGCGCATCCTCTTTATCATGCAGCCCCCGATGCGCGTAATACCAGCCGCAAAATTCACGCATTCTGTCTTTCCGGCCATTATACGGCCAGGCTGCATAGAGTATAAAGAACACGCAGGCTGCGATCACTGTTATTATTATGCCCGCTGTACTCATATTAACTCCGTCTCATTAAGAATACCCCGGCGTTCCTTCCGAATTGTTCAAGTGAGAAGAAGATTCTTTTCTGCACGGACAGGATCTGCCGAAGGCTGTTTATCTCAGTGTGAAAAACCTCCGCTCCTGCAAGCGGTGGCTGTAACAATATCCTGCTCATCTCAGCAGCGGGTTTCTATCCCCCACTGAGATAACGCCTCAGCTCCACAATGCTCCACCGGAGCATTGTTACGCATGCTCAGGCACGGCGGATCGCGCCTTACCGTGAGGAAAATGCTTCGCACGTAAGCACGGCGCGGCAAGAACGCTGAGGCGTTCCTGAACTCTGACACAGATTTTCAGCCCTTGCCGGAGATCAATATCATTTTTCGTATTCATCTCCTGACTGAAGTCAAAGGAATACCGTGTCAGGGAATCATACACTTTTTTCCAAACTGTATTATAATCCTAAAAAATCCAGTTTCAACCTTTGCCCGTCAAGTTTCAAAAAATCTTCATATTTGCCAAAAAAGCCTGTTTTCTGTCTTATTTGCTGTGAAAAAATCCACCTTTGAGTTCAAGAACGCCTTGGCGTTCTTGACGCGACGCGTATCTCATGATTAAAATCACGAGTATTGCGCGATGAAGAAGAAAACCGCCGCACAAAGAAGGCAGGCATAATACTTTCGCTGTAAAGCGGACATTTGCAGTCCGCTTCGCCGTTATGCCCGTCCCGGTCCAGTGCGGCGGTTCAAATCCTTCCGAAGTATCCCGTTAAGATCCATCCCGAAGAAATATTTTCTTTACTTTCTTTTATTCAGCATTACATCTGCTTCACGGCAGCCAGTCGTCAAAGCAGAATTACATTCGCTTCACTGCACGCTCTGCGCATCTCCTCCGGCCAGATCGAAGCCTGTACCTCACCGACATGCACTCTCCCGAGAAGCAGCATGCAGAGTCTTGACTGCCCGATTCCGCCTCCGATCGTATACGGAAGCTCGCCGGCAAGAAGCGCCTTATGATAAGGAAGCTTCTTCCTGTACTGGCAGTTACTGTATTCAAGCTGCGCAAGCATCGACTTCTCGTCCACACGGATACCCATGGAGGAGATCTCAAGAGCACACTGCAGCGGTTCGAACCAGAAAATGATATCTCCGTTCAGATTCCAGTCATCGTAATCCGGTGCGCGGCCGTCATGGGGTTCCCCGTCCGCAAGTGGCCAGCCGATCTTTTCGATAAAGACAGCACCCTTCTCCTTTGTAATGAGATCCTCTCTCTCTTTCCGTGTCCTGTCCGGCCATCTCTCCTCAAGCTCCGCAGTTGTCACGAAGGAGATGGAATCCGGAAGCTTGTAGACAGCATCCGGCCACTTATACCAGACTTCATGCTCCATATGCTTTATGATCTTGAAAATTGACTGGACGACCGTGTGCAGGACCTGCGGTGTACGGTCCGCCTTGCGGATCACCATCTCCCAGTCCCACTGATCAACATAGCACGAGTGCAGATTATCGAGATCTTCGTCTCTTCTGATCGCGTTCATATTC
>CADABA010000145.1 GCA_902785985.1 uncultured Lachnospiraceae bacterium | reverse complement strand
CTGTCTGTCCGAAGGTTTTGGGAAAATCTGCAGTTTTGCAGTCAATGTCTGCTGCATGGGATACGTCCTTTTTTGATTATATTATAGCACATATGTTCGTGAATTGACGAACAAATTATACATCAGCAGAACAAAAAGGCGCATTCCTCTCATGACTCAAGTCACGAGCATCCTGCGCTAGTTGGTGAAATTAAGATTTTACTCTCTTTATGATTATATGAAATATAGATTTACATGAAAAACAGATTTTTAGCTTTCTGTATGTTTCACGTGAAACATTTTTTATACAGAAATATTCCATCATTATTGTGATACAGTTCAAGAACACTTCGGCGTTCTTGCTGCTCTGCGCTTACATGCGAATTACCTTCTGCCCGGTAAAGCTGCAATCCGCTGGTGGGATTTACCTCAACAGGGGATTAAAATCCGCTGTTGATATGAGCAGAATATTGCTTTTCGTCCGCTTGAGGAAACGAAGATTTTCCGGCACTTGGATAAACTTCATCAGACTGCCTTATTCAGTCTTAACCTTTTTAATGTTTGTATACCTGTCATTCTCTCTAAGCACCAACTTGTCTGAATTTGATTATTGTTGTATAATATTTTCATATATCATCATTATTGTATTTTCTGTTTTTTATTAATATTTAATCGGAGGATTTTATGCAGAACAATCCTTTCAAACTTCTTGCCTTTACAGCAGCAGCCACTGCCAGCGCCTATTTTTTTAACAGACATATAGATACTTATTCAGTCGCGCAGAACAAACTTAAAGTAGAACCGGAAAACTTTTTCAAGTGGAAAAATCTCAAAATTTATTATACAAAACACGGTTCGCTCGGATCTCCTGTAATTCTGCTTCATGATATCAACCCGTCTGCCTCATCCGCCGAATGGGATAATATAGTAGAATTGTTGGCACAAGATCATCGTGTCTATGTACTGGATCTTCTTGGCTGCGGGCGCTCAGACAAACCTGAACTCACCTACACGAATTTTTATTATGTTGAACTCCTGATTGATTTCATCAAATCTCGTGTCTGTGAGAAGTCCTTTATTGTAGCCTCAGGCCTCACCGGTTCGATCGCACTCATGGCAGGTGTGTACGACTCAAGCAAATTTTCAGGCATGGTCTTCATTAATCCGCCATCAACAGGATTGCTTTCCCTGGTACCTAACAACAGAACCAAATTTGCAAAAAAGATTCTTGAAGCACCGATTATAGGTAAGCTTGTTTACAACAAGCTTTTTTCCAGGCAGCGCATCGATAATCTCTTTACAGAAAAATATCTCTACAATCCGTTCAAAGTGACCTCATCTCTTATAGATACATATTATGAGAGTGCACATCTCGGGAATGGAAGCGGACGTTTTCTTCAGGGTTCTCTCAGCGGGCGTTATATCAATATGAATGTCAATCATGCTCTCAAGAATTTAAAGCTGCATGCTGATATCATCGTAGGCGGAGCTCTCAGAGATGAAGATTTTATTTCCCGGTCCTGGAGAAGAATCAATCCGGAAATAAAAATCTACTCTGTTGCAAAATCAAAAATACTTCCTCAGTTTGAACAGCCGGAAGAGACTGTTGCTTTCATAAAAAAGAGTATTGAGGAAGCCAAAAGTATGAATGTCAAATCCTGATATTCAGAGTACTTCGAAATCAAGGATGAGCTGTGCAAAGTAAAGAATCATATTTTTAGAATCGCACTTTACGCTGTTCGTAAATTCTTTACTTAATCTTCCACATGCATTTATGAGTCGGCGCGGCAAGAACGCTGAGGCGTTCTTGAATCCTGGAACCTTTAAGTAAAGGATGTGGGAAGTTTTAGTTCTTTACTCTTCATCGCGCAATCTTCGTACCTTCAAACATGAGAGGTGAGAAATAAAAAACCACTGTACATAGTCGAACTCCTTAGGATTTCTTCTATGTACAGTGGTTTTCATTTTTCAGTACCGATCGGACTTTTTGACGGAAGCCCCGCCTTTCTGGGATACTTTGCAGGCGTCTTTTTTATTTTCTTAACGAGGACGATGCTTCTTTTCATATCATAAAAATCGAAAATTTCTGCATTTTCGATTTCTCCTCCGAGCACAGTGATCGCCTTTCCTGCATTTTCTATTTCCTCACCTATATTCCCGGACTTATAGGCTGAAAAATATCCTCCTGTTTTTACATACGGAAGACAGTATTCTGAAAGTACATTCATAGCGGCTACAGCTCTGGCTGTGCATAAATCAAACTTTTCGCGATACTTTTTATTATGGGCCAGGTCTTCAGACCTTGAGTGTACAGCCACTGTATCGTTCAATTTAAGCTTATCCACGACATCCTGCAGGAAACGTACTCGTTTTCCAAGCGAATCAACGAGTGTAAGGGAGATATGTGGATAAACTATTTTCAGCGGAATCCCGGGAAATCCCGCCCCGGTGCCAATATCCACAACAGTCCTGATTTTTTCCACATCCAGTGCTCTTGAAATCATAATGCTGTCAATAAAATGCTTTCGGACAACATCCTCAAATTCAGTGACTGCAGTCAGATTCATCACCTTATTCGTTTCAATAAGCATCTCATAATACTCTTTGAACCGGGAAGCCTGCTCATCAGTCAACGTGATATTGTTGGCAAGAAATTCATTTTTAATAATAGTAACGGAAGGATCCAAAATTTTTCTCCAATTTATATATACGAATTATTATCCGTATATACGATTTTAATTTTACCGGCTTTCCTGCCGCGGTGCCTGATTCAGAACATCTGATTTGCTGTGCAGTTTCGATTCGCCGGAGTGTTTCAGTTTTCCATATGAACAGTATAGTATTTCGCCGGGGTCTGAAAATCAGGAACAGCTCGTTGTTCTAAATCAGGAACACCATGGCATTCTTTAGAACAGTTTCACATATGATTCTGTTTCAGATAGACCAGCAGTACATTCACATCCGCCGGCGATACGCCGCCAATCCTCGATGCCTGACCTATACTTTCCGGCCGAAAATCCTTGAGCTTCTGACGTGCCTCGATCCGAAGGCTCTTCACATCATCATAGTTAATTGTCTCGGGTATTTTCTTCGATTCCCGCTTTGCAAATTGTTCCACCTGACGTTTCTGCCGCTCAATATACCCTTCATATTTGATTTCGATATTGACCTGCTCCCGAACGTCCTCCGGAACATCCGGTCTCTCCGGATCGGCGGAGGCGAGCGCATCGTAGGAGAGCTCCGGCCTGCGGATCAGCTCGATCAAAGTGATTCCCGTCGTAATTTCCGTGCTGTCATAAGACAGGAGAAGACGGTTGATTTCTTCCGTTGGAGCTATATTGACGTTTTTTACCCTCTCAATTTCCCGCTCAATAAATCTCTCTTTTTCCCGCAGCTTTTCCATCTGCTCTTCGGAAATAAGACCCGCCTCATATCCGTACTTCCTTATTCTTCTGTCCGCATTATCCTGACGAAGGAGAAGCCGGTACTCGGCACGGCTTGTCATCATACGGTAGGGTTCAAAGTTTTCTTTGGTGACAAGGTCATCTATGAGGACTCCGATATAAGCTTCAGACCTCATGAGGACAAGTCCTTCCTGTCCTTTCAGATAATTTCCGGCATTGATTCCTGCCATAATGCCCTGGGCTGCGGCCTCCTCATACCCGGAACTTCCGTTGAACTGTCCGCCGGAGAAAAGTCCGGCTATTTTTTTGAATTCCAGAGTACTCCTGAGCTGTTTCGGCGCCAGGCAGTCATACTCGATCGCATAGGCGTTCCGCACGATGTCTGCATTTTCAAGACCCGGGACAGACCGGTACATCGCGAACTGGACGTCCTCGGGCATGGAACTTGACATTCCGTCGATATACATCTCACTCGTATATCGGCCTTCCGGCTCAATGAAGACCTGATGCCGGTTCTTATCCGGAAACTTCATGACTTTATCCTCGATGGACGGGCAATAGCGCGGCCCCGTGGATTTTATCACGCCTCCGTAAAGAGGAGACCGGTCAATATTCTCGCGGATGACCCTGTGTGTCTCTTCATTTGTGTAAGTGAGCCAGCAGGAAATCTGCTCGATCTGCACAGAATCAGGATCCGTGGAAAAGGAGAATGGAACGATTCTCTGATCCCCCTTCTGTTCGACCATTTTCGAAAAGTCTATGCTTCTTCTGTCAATTCTGGCAGGTGTTCCTGTTTTGAACCGGACCAGTTCGATCCCGTTCTCCCGAAGCGATTCGGAGAGATGATTTGCAGCCATCAGTCCGTTCGGTCCGGTATACTGGCTCGTATCTCCGTAAATGCATCTGGCAGCGAGATAAACACCGGTACAAAGCACGACCGCGCCGGCATGATATATGGCACCGGAGACAGTTTTTACTCCGGTCACTTTTTTCATTCCATTTTCTGTATCTTCTGTGAGGATCTCCGATACTTCCTGCTGTCTGATAACAAGATTCTCCTGATCCTCAAGAACACGGCGCATACGTCTGGAATATTCAGATTTATCCGCCTGCGCCCGCAGAGAATGAACTGCAGGCCCCTTCGATCTGTTCAGCATTTTTGACTGGATGAAAGTCCGGTCAATACACTTTCCCATCTCTCCGCCGAGCGCGTCCACTTCCCGCACAAGATGACCCTTCGAGCTTCCGCCGATATTCGGATTGCATGGCATGAGGGCAATGCTGTCAACGCTCACCGTAAAGATGATCGTGGAAAAGCCTCTCCTCGCGCAGGCAAGCGCAGCTTCACAGCCGGCATGTCCGGCGCCGACGATGACGACATCATATGTTTCCTCTATTTGAATCATAAGAACTACTCTCTATACTTTTTTACTGAATCAGGAACACCCCGGCGTTCTTGCTGCGCAGCATTGGTGCACGAATGTGCCTTCCGCTTCACGCGTCTGCAGTCCGCCGCCGGTTTTTATGTTTCATCGAGAGACTGTGCTCACGATGAAGGGGGGTATCACTTTGCGCAAGTATTGCGCGATGAAGAACAAACGGATTTTCCGACTTTATTTTCCCATGCAGAACTTCGAGAAGATCGCATCCACAAGATCATCGCCGATCTCCTCACCGGTAATTTTTCCCAGCGACGCATAGGCATCCATGAGATCCACCGTGAAAAAATCCTCCGGCATCCCGGCCTCAATACTGGAAAAGACGAGATCTATACTGTGAAGCGTATCTTCAACAGCTTCCCTGTGCCGGACATTTGTGATCATCGTCTGCTCATTGATCCGCAGATTTCCTCCGAAGAACATCTTCCGGATGATTTCAGCAAGGGTAGAAATACCTTCATTTTTTTTCGCGGAAATGACAACACACGGCGCATCGCATCTTGCGCGCACATCCTCCTCCGTAATACAGGCCGGAAGGTCTGATTTGTTGAGAAGCACAATCGCCTTCCTGCCCCGGATAAATGAAAAGATATCCTCGTCATTGTCATCGAATGCCGCGGAGGAGTCGAATACGGCCAGGATCAGATCTGCCTTCTCCGCAAGACTTCTGGCCCGCTCGACACCGATTTTTTCGATCAGATCTCCCGTCTGTCTTATTCCGGCAGTATCCGCAAGGCGGAGTGAAAGACCGCCGAGCCGGATATTTTCCTCGAGGGAATCCCTTGTCGTGCCTGCAATTTCGGTGACGATTGCACGGTCCTCCCCGGTCATTGCATTCAGGAGAGAAGATTTTCCTGCATTCGGCTTTCCGAGAATGACCGTATAGATCCCTTCCCGGATCATTTTCCCCTCATTGAAAGAATCCCTGAGACGCGTAAGCCTGTTCTTCACCCCGGTCAGACGGTCTGCCAGCTGCCAAGGATACCCGGAGAGATCCATATGCTCCGGGTCATCAAGCGCTGCCTCAATGTAAGCGACTTCCGATATGATTTTCTCACGCAGATCGGAAATCTCACGCCGGACAGATCCGCCAAGCTGCATGAGAGAACTTTTGAGTGCATCATCTGAACCTGCCCCGATCACATCCATGACAGCCTCCGCCTCGGAGAGATCGATCCGGCCGTTCATAAATGCGCGCCGCGTAAATTCCCCGGGCTCCGCGAGTCTTGCCCCCGCCCTGAGCGCACAGGAGAGAATTTTCTGCATGACGAAAGGACCGCCGTGACAGTCGATTTCAACGGTGTCCTCAGCAGTATATGTGTGCGGAGCTTTCATGATCAGAGCGAGAACTTCATCGATCTTTTCATTTTCATCGAAGATGAACCCGTAATGGATCGTATTCGCCGGAAGCTCCATGATTTGGACACGAAAGGCTCCAGGCCCCGAAATCCTTACGATTCCGATGCCTGAAGCCGTAATTCCGCTTGCAATTGCCGCGATTGTATCTCTCACGATTTCTTAGGCGTCACAACGACGTGACGATAAGGCTCTTCACCCTCTGAATAGGTCTCGACATATCGATTGCCCTGAAGTGAAGAGTGAATGATCCTTCTCTCATAGGGATTCATCGGCTCGAGAGCGATGGCCTTGTGTGTGCGCTTCACCTTATAGGCGATATTGCGGGACAGGTTCTCGAGTGTATCCGCACGGCGTCTGCGATAGTCCTCGGTATCGAGCTTGACGCGCGTGTAATCCGAATGATTCTTGTTGATGACAAGGCTGGTAAGATACTGAAGAGAATCCAGTGTCTGTCCGCGCTTTCCGATCAGGATACCCATGTCCTCCCCGTCAAATGTCGCATTCAGACAGCCTTCCTTCTCATCATAGTCCATGGTGATCGAAACTTCCGTCTCCATACAGCGGAAGATATTCGTGAGGAAATCCATTGCCGTTTTCTTCATCTCGGCAATTTCCTCCTCGCTCTTCGGAACGACAACACGTTCCGGCTTCGGCTGGGACGGTTTGTGCGGCTTTTCCTCGACGACCGTCACACGCTCATCACCGAAACGCTCGCGGTGTCTTGAATCACGGCGGTCATTTCTGCCTCTGCCGCGGCGGTTCCTTCCGCCACGCCTTTTTTCTTTTCCTGCGTCTTCCGAAGAATCGCTGAAGTCGATCCCCGCCTCTTTCGCACGGGCTGCTGCCTCGGCAGCTCTCTTTTCGATCTCGTCAGCCGTCACGATCCCGCGCGCCTGCGGACGTTCTGTTCTCTTTTCAACAGGCTTTACTTCTTCAGCAGCGGTTTCGGCAGCAGATTTCTGCTTTTTCGCTTCCTTCTTTGCGGGCGCTTTCTTTTCAGTCTGCTTTTCTTCTTTCTTTACAGACTCTTTCTTCTCAGCCGGCTTTTCTTCCGGTTTTGCGAGATTCTTTTTAGCGCTCTTTGTCTCATTTTTTCCGGAAAATTCTTTTTTCTCAGGCTTCTTTTCCGCTTTTTTCTCGGTCTTTTTGAAGGACTTTCCTTCTCCCGGCATCTTGTTCAGAAGAGCATCCTTTGCTTCCGCCTTCGCAATGGCCTTCGCTTCCTTTTCTCTCTCTTTCTCAGTTCTTACACGGGCACGGATGACAGCGTCTTTTCTTCCGAAACCGAAGATTCCGGCTTTTCCTTCTGTGATGACATCATATTCCAGACGATCGGAGCTTACACCGTAACTGATACATGCACTTGTGATGGCATCATCCACCGTCCTGGCTTTAAATTCTTTATATTCCACGATTTAAGACCCCTTTCATCTTATTTTTTGAGATTTTTTTCATCAAATGCCCTGACCATATTGGCCTTCGCTGCCAGGCTTCCCGGCTTCGCGGTGGCATTATAATAAGCGCTCGATTCTTTTGCCCTGGCTTTTGCTCTCTCGGTGCGCTGTGCCTGCGCCTCCTCAAGCTGTGCCTGCGCCTCCGCTTTCATCCGGTTCTCTGACTCGATTGTTCTGGTAGAGACATGCGCAGATTCTGTGATCTTCTGGGGCGGGAGTCCTTTTTTCGCCCGCTTATCATTCATCTTCTTCTGATTCTTCGCAATGATCTCATCAATGCTCTCGTGATCAAGCTTTTTGTTGATTACGAACTGCTGGATGCTTCGAACCACTGCACCGGCGATCCAGTAAATACCGACACCGACCGGAAGAGTAAGACAGAAAAATGCAGACATGAGCGGCATGAACGTGTTCATGGTATTCATAGTCTGGGACATGGTGTCCTTGCTGTCCTTGTTGGCATTGGCTGTCGGCATGAGCTTCATGTTGAGGACCTGTGTTCCCCATGCGAGAAGCGGAATGAGAACGGCCGCAATCAGGACGACCCACTTTCCGGACCTAAAGGATGTCGTGATCAGATTCACCGGAGTATCTGAAATGTTCATGACCACGAAATTTGTAGCTCTTTCAATATATTCATGGAGACTTCCAAGACCTGCAGAATAATCCTTGTCTGCCGTCTGTTTGAGAAGTTCGCTCCACTGGACCGGATTCAGCTTGTAAATCGTATCCATGACAGATTCGGTCGTCAGCTTGCTGCCGGTGCCGAGTGTGGCTGTAAGCTGTGCGTTGTTGGGAAGTTTTTCAATAAACTGCGTGAAAAATGTTTTGAAAGACTCATTTTCAGCAACGACACGAAGCTTGTCACCGATCAGCCCGATATACCCCGGAATGTGATAAATGACCTGATACAGAGCAAAAAGAACCGGCATCTGGATCAGGAGCTGAATACAGGAACCTGCCTGATTAACACCGTACTTTGCATAGATCGCGTTGGTCTCGTCCAACATTTTCTGCTGTGATACCTGGTCTTTTTTCCCCTTGTACTTTGCCTGTACTCTCTGGATTTCAGGGTTCATGACCGCGTTCAGCTTGGAAAATCTCTGCTGAGAGATCTGGAGCGGTGTCATGAGCAGGTACATGACGATGGTGAAAAGAATGATTGCCAAAGCGACGTTCGGAATTCCCGCCTTATCGAGCAGGAAGTAGATTCCGTTCATCAGGTAACCAAGGATTTCCGCCACGTACTTAACGATGAACATTCCGCTCTTAGTTAATACTGTTGCCACGTTTCATCCTCCTTAAAATGAAAATATATTGCACGCCCGGTCACCCGGAGCATGTTGGACAGGACTACCTGTCCTAACTACCCAAATTAATCGGCACAAAGATCTGCATCGCCGTATTTTATCTCATTTTTGCCATTTATTCTTCATCGCGCTATGGTTGTAATTTACTCAGCAGATACGCGCGCAAAGTGCAGCCCGTCTTCATCGTGAGTACGAACTCGCGATATAGATTCAATTCTCGCTCGCGACGTTTATCTCAGTGGGGGATTGTAACCCACCACTGAGACGAGCAGGATATTAGTCTATCCCCCGCTTACAGAAGCAGGGGTCTTCCCCACTGAGATAAAAGCCTCAGCTGCACAATGCTCCACTGGAGCATTGTTACGCATGCATAGGCACGGCGGATGGCAGCCGCGCGATGGGAAAGGTGCTTCTCACCTCGCACGGCGCGGCAGGAACGCCGAGACATTCTTGAAAGGAATACGGCAATCAGACAGATCACGGGACGGGATCATATCCGCCGCCCGAGAACGGATTACAGCGCAGAATTCGCCAGGCTGCCAGAAAGCCGCCCTTCAAAAATCCGTATTTTTCAATTGCCTGGATTGCATAATTTGAACAGGATGGGACGTAGGGACATTTTGTTCCCTTGTACGGTGATATATTTCTCTGATAAAAGCGGATCAGAGTAACTGCTAATTTATTCATGAATCTGCTTCTCCGAGGATTTTCATTTTCCCTGATACGTGAAGAAGAGACTTTTCGATTTCCCTGTAAGATTTATCTTTGGAAGAAACGCGCGCAATATAGACGAGATCATATCCCGGGAGGAATCGTTCTTCATTCAGTCTGTAAGATTCCTTTATAAGACGCTTCACTCTGTGGCGCACGACACTGTTGCCGACCTTTTTACTTACTGAAATTCCGAGTCTGTTCCGATCTGTTCCGTTATCGAGAATATAGAGCACAAGCGTTCTGTTCGCTGCAGACTTTCCTTTTTTATATACGCGGCCGAAATCCGCGTTCTTTTTGATTCCATCTGTAAAATTCATCTTCTATCCGTGCTTAAAGTCCCGCATAACAGCCGGTCATGCGGAACTTCTCCCTGATCTGATGCTGTGATCATGTTCCTTCCGGGAAAGTCTCCGTACGCTGATGCGCATCTTATAATAATCTATCATATCAAAGAGGTAAAATAAAGAACTAAAACTCCCTACATCCTTTACTTTAAGGCTCCCGGAAAATACATGCGGGAAATTTGAGTAAAGAAGAAAAGACCACAGAATCTGTGGCCTTGAATTTCTTCTCTGATTTCAGATTTGAGATTAACACTATCAGGCTGAAAGAACCTTTCTGCCTTTTGCTCTTCTATTCTGGATCTGAAGCCATGAACTCTTGCCCTTGAGATCTTCTTGGGCTGAAATGTCATTTTGCTCATAACAGTTTTCCTTTCCGCCAATAGGGACTTTCGTAATTACCCAGCTTCATCCGGAATCCGACGCGCTTGACATGTCTGATTCGGCAGCTGAACATTTACCTCTTTACAAACGTGCTTTCTAATTATACGAGTGAGCCTTTTTGATGTCAAGTACATTTATTTACATAACTGCACGGCACGTTTAAGAGCATACAGGTCCTGAGAAATGCGCACGGCTGCGTTCGTCCGGGACCACCGCGGCATTCCTGCTGCGACATGCACGGCATGCTCGAGCTTCCACTGCGCACGTTGACCCGGAGCGGTTCATGTTGATCCGGGCATATGCGGGTAAGACCTGAACTCCTCTGCATGTCTTCTACGGAAGTGTTCAGGATTACATAACGTTATCCACACTTTGTGGATAACGTGTGGATAAATATGTGTCTTCGTATGTGTTTTCGCTTATGCGAATTCGCTGTTTTTGGCTTATTTAAAAGGATTTTACTGGTGTAGATACGTGCTTTCATTTTATGCACATGCAGATCGATCCGCCTTCAAATTATTGTAAACTTACGGACTTATACAAAGGCAAATCCACTTTTTTGAGCGGTTATCCACATATTTTTCCTCTTATTCACATTCTTTACACATTCCACACACTCTCTCAAAACGAAAGCGCGGGATTTTAAGGACATGAACCTTTCTGTGTCAGGATCTTCTGACTGTCTTTTACCGCACAGCGAAGCCCTTCCAAGCTCCTCAAAGCTTTTCCTTGTAAAAAATAGCTTATTCTAGTATCATATAAAGTGAAAGATTGTCGTTTTAAGGCGATATACGGGCGTTTATATCGTCCTTTTACACAAAACATATAAAAAATGCCTTAAATGCACAAAAACAGCCATATAAGAAGTTCCATATGGAATTCCCGTTAACGTCACGAGTATTGCGCGGTGAAGATTCAGGTACGCCTCAGCGTTCCTGCCGCGCCGCGCTTACATAAAGGGATCAGCAAAACGGATCCGATATCAGCTTCTTTTGAAAACACCTCTTCTTTAACGCTCCGAGGTATAAAAAATGGACAACTATACGCTGGTCAAAGAAAACTGGCCTGAAATCCTGAACAAAATTAAATATGATCACGAATTGACCAACATATCCTTCACATCCTGGCTTGAGCCTCTTGAGATCAAAAGTGTGGACAATATCAGCATCACTTTCATTGTCCCCTCCGGCGTCATGGGGATCAATATTCTCAATAAGAAGTATACGTTCGCGATCAAAGTCGCGATTGCCGAGGTCACCGGTCTCACACTGGATATTCACTATGTGACTCCGGACCAGAAGGATCCTGTCCCCGATAAAAAGAAGGAAGATTCATTTACCCGCGTCATGGAAAATGCGCACCTGAATCCGAAGTACACGTTCGAATCCTTCGTCGTCGGCGGCAACAACAAATTCGCACATGCAGCATCCCTCGCGGTGGCGGAATCTCCGGGTGAAATTTACAATCCTCTGTACCTCTATGCGGGCGTTGGTCTTGGAAAGACGCACCTTATGCATTCCATCGCGCACTTTATATTAAGGAACAATCCCGAAGCGCGCGTACTGTACGTGACTTCCGAGGCTTTCACCAATGAC
>CADABA010000144.1 GCA_902785985.1 uncultured Lachnospiraceae bacterium | reverse complement strand
TTGTGGATAACTCAGTCCGCGTTGCTAATGAATTGCCGATTTTCAAACTCCGAGCGGAAGATTCCGTATAGAATCTACCCTCGTGAATAATTCAGGTTTCATGTTCAACTCCCTTTTGCAAACGCTTTTCCTGCGATTTACTGTCCCCAATTCAGCTTTCTCTTTTGAGCTGTATTTTTTTTCAGAACCCGGCAGTATATATCCTATTCTACTCGATTTTCAGGCCTCTGTAAAAGAATTCTTCTCTCCTGATGGCAGCGGAAGGGTGTATGGAAGGACAACGGGCGGCGCTGAGATCTGAGGATGGGCTGTTCTGAGATCAGGAATCAGGGGGATATTTTTCCGATACAGTTAATGGGATGCAGCAATGCATTATTGCGCGATGAAGAATAAAAAATGAGCCGGAGGAGCCTTGCCCCTCTGACTCATTTTTCATGTTGATTTTCAAATCAATGGCGGATGTTTTAATTGCAGACGTTCTTTTACTGAAGAACGGCAGATAAAAGAGTGCAGCTTCTGCATATCCAAGCCTCACCGACGGGATTTGAATGCGAGTTCAGAGTTGAAATCTGTGTCAGACTTCCACACCATCCATAGCCATGTGGTACATTTCCTTAATGCCTTCATAATCTACCGGCTTGATCTTAGTAATAGTAATCGTTTTAAAATAAGATGCCTCAAGAGACAGCTGGTCAAGCTCCTCCTCACTGGGCGTGATTCCCATTTCCCTGATGGATACCGGCATACCGATTTCCCGGAAGAAAGCAACCGTCCTGCGGATTCCTTCCTCTGAAGCCTTCAGATCATCTTCTTCTGTCACGCCCCATACTTTCCGGGCATACCGGGAGAACCTGGAAGGACAGTCTTTGTAGAGATAAGCAGCCCATGCGCTCCAGACCGCTGTCACAGTGGCGCCGTGGACAAGGTCGAACATGCCGCCCATCTGCTGGCCCAGCTTATGCACAGAGAAGTCCTTGCCTCTTCCGCATTCGGTCAGATCGTTATGGGAAAGAGCTCCTGCCCACATGATCTCGGCGTTGGCATCGTAATCACTGCGGTTCTCTTTTACGATTCTGGCGTTCTTAATGACCGTACGCAGGAGACCTTCCGCGATCTCGTCCGTCAGGTCACATTTGATCCCGGGGATGAAATAGCGTTCCATGGTATGCATCATGATATCCGCGACTCCTGCGAAGAAGTAATAATCCGGGACGGAAGGCAGAAGTTCGGGATTCATAATGGAGAATCTGCAGCGGTTCAGCTCTGTACCGAAACCTTTCTTTTTCCCGTTCTCCTCATTTGTCAGGACTGCATCGGCCGACATTTCCGAACCGGCTGCCGCGATGGTCAGCACACAGGCAACGGGCAGAGAGTCAGTAATCTTGACTTTCTTATACCAGATATCCCAGAGTGCTGCGTCGGGATGAGAAGTTCCGTGGGCAATCGCCTTGGCGGTATCGATCACGCTGCCTCCGCCCACACCCAGAATATAATCTGCGCCGAATTCCACAGCCTGACGGACACCTTCCTCTGCGTGGGCAAGCGTAGGATTGGGCTTGACACCACCGAAAGTCTTTGCCGTAAGACCTGCATCCTCAATGGATTTTGTCACGCGGTCCAGCAGTCCGCTCTTAACGGCGCTTCCGCCGCCGTAAACTACAAATACACGGCTGCCGCCGTCTGCCTTGATCAGGCTTCCGGCCTGCATTTCCGTGCCCTTGCCGAAAACAACTCTTGTGGGTGTATACTGTACAAAATTATTCATGTTTTACGTTTGCTCCTGATAAATACTTTGTTTTCTGTGAAATGACAGATGTTCGGTCTTAAATATATCTGAATTTCATGTGCAATGCAATAAAAGAATAGAACTGTCATTCACAAAAGAGTTTTTCACTTGTAACATAGCAGCAGCGATCACTTTTTGATCGGAAGGAGATGAAGACACGCAGACGAATATGCGCTCGGTGTCTCTAACGCTTTTTCCATGTTTTGCACCCACCCTGTACCATCAGATGTGCTCATGCAGCCTGGAGGGGGCAATCCGTCTCTACTTCTTTTTTCCGAATTTAATCATTTGACGTTCAAGGTCATTGAAATCAGACGTTATTTCGTCACCGTTGGAATCTTTCTCGTCCCCGTTCTCGCGGTCACGGTCTATTTTGCGTATAAACCTTACAAACCGATAGATAGCGTAATACCCGACAGCAAATACAGCGATTATCAAAATGATTAAAATAATATCGATCATGGATACTTACCTCCTGAAGATCATTTTCAGTGTGGGAAACCCTGCTTCTGCAAGCGGCTGGTAAACAATATCCTGCCTGTCTCAGCGGTCGGTCTGATCCCCCACTGAGGTAAACGCCTTCAAAGATTTTGATACTTTGCTCTTTATACACTATATTGTACGTGTATCACTGCAAAGATAGGATTAAGGCAGAAGGTCACGGCATTAAGATTGAATTAAGACGGATCAATTATCACTTTATGAAAATAAAGTGATAAGAGCTGCGATGTCTGTAATTCAGACCTGTTCATGCAGTAAGTTGCCCGGACTGCCGGACGCAGTCTTGATGTCGAACAGAAAAAAATGTATGATTGGAATGAAAGCGTGCTGGGATTTACGAGATACATTTTTAAGAAAAACAATGAGGCGTTCTTGATTCAGGAAAGAGAGGATTATTATGAGATTGTTGGGAAATATTCTGTGGTTCATTTTCGGCGGCTTCCTCAGCGGCCTGGCATGGATATTGTCCGGCCTGTTATTGTGTATCACCATTATCGGATTTCCGCTGGGGATACAGTGCTTTAAGTTTGCCATGCTGTCTTTCTTTCCCTTCGGAAAGGAGATCAGGTATAGCGCCGGTGCGGTGTCCTTCATCGTGAATGTGATCTGGTTCCTCCTCTTCGGATGGTGGATGGGTGTCGGCAACTTCCTGATCGGGTGTGGCTGGTGCATCACAGTCATTGGGATCCCCTTCGGGATTCAGTTTTTTAAAATTGCAAAGCTTTCGCTGGCGCCGTTTGGAGCAGAGATCGTATAAATCAAGAACGCAGAGGTGATTTTGAGAGATCCGAACTATTCGCTTTTGGTCTGTCTGCAAGCCGTGCGGTACACAGGCGGAATTTCACGACATGAGGAACCGTATACGTTATAGATTAGCCTTAAAGCATGTATGATTAGACGAGGAAACCGGAAAACTGAGGAGGTAAACGGGTATCCGGAAAACATGAAGCGATCATCATAAAGTTGCCTGGCGCCTGATAAAAGAGTAATCAAAACATCTCATATCTGAAAGGATATGGGATGTTTTGATATCTGACAGGTGAACGCGTCAGATCATCTCTCTGCAGCTCAACAGCACTGCTTTGCAGGACAGCGAAAGGATAGCAGATAGATGCATACGTTTGAACAGAACAGGGTATGCGCACATTGCTTTTTCTGTCGGAAGCAGGGAAAAGGTGGATGCACTGACAGAGCGGCTCAGATCAGATGGGTTCGAGGTGGTGAGCGGACCCCGCACGACAGGGGACGGATATTATGAATCCTGCATCGTTGTGATGGAAGGAAATCAGATCGAGATTACAGTGTGAGCAGATTCACTTAACTGGCGTAGGATGCTCGGGACTGCTATTATTAAGACGGTCATGCAACATGACGTCCTGTTAAGAACATGGCTGCCTTGCTGCAGTCATGAGTGTGCTGATGAGGTATAATACCGGAAAAATCCGGAGAAAGGACAGATCCGATCACTGTACCTGCTGATTGGATCATAAACGGTAAAAAGATGAAAACATTAATCGTTTATTACACGTTGGAAGGAAACACACATTATGCAGCAAAGAAAATTGCGGCCGAACTCGGAGCCGGCGTGCTGCGCATTAAGCCTGTCAAGATCTACCCCAGGAAGGGGTTCCGGAAATTTTTCTGGGGAGGAAAGAGCGCTGTCATGGCTGAAACGCCGGAACTTGCGCCGTATGAATTTGACGCGTCTGCTTACGACCGGATCGTGTTCGGCTTTCCTGTCTGGGCAGGAAATGTGACTCCGCCGATTCGTACGTTCGTCAAAGAGAATGATCTTTCCGGAAAGCACATCGCTGCATTTGCATGCCAGAGCGGTGCGGGAGCGGAGAAAGCGTTTGAAAAGCTGAAAGCGGCACTCGGCATCGGGGAACTGGAGGCCGAGCTGGTCCTGATCGACCCGAAGGAGAAGCCGGATCCGATAAATGATGAGAAGATAAGAGAATTCTGCGGGAAATTAAAATAGCATCTGTTCAGTACTGTCCGGGCGATATGTCCGGGTATTTGAAAAAGCATAATTAATCTCGGGTGCAGAATTCCCGTGACTTTAAGAAAAACAGCACCTGAGACAGGAAGAGATGAGGAGATACACAAATGGCATTAATACAGGTAAATTATTCATCAAAAGCACTGTTCCGAACCGTTCCGATGAATGTAATACTTCCGGCGGACCGCTTTGATGCGGACACCGATCGGTACCTGAACGGCAAAGAGCGTAAGTATAAGACACTTTATCTGCTGCACGGCCTTCTGGGCAATTATACGGACTGGGTGAGTCAGACCCGTATTCAAAAGTGGGCGGAGGAGAGGAATCTGGCGGTAGTAATGCCCTCCGGAGATAATTCATTTTACTTTAAATCCAGAACACCATGGAATGATTACGAAACGTTCATCGGAGAAGAGCTGGTGGAAATAACAAGACGCATGTTCCCGCTCTCAGAGAAGCGGGAGGACACCTTTATTGCAGGTCTCTCCATGGGAGGATTCGGCGCGCTTCGCAACGGTATCGTATATTCCGGGACATTCAGCCATGTGATCGGGCTTTCTTCTGCACTGCATATTTTTGAAGATACTTCTGAGGAAGACAACAACGGACTCTTTGATAACAAGAAAGCAGCTTCCGAAACGAACATGAATCCATGGGTCGCTGTGGAAGAGATGCTGGCTGAGCAGCGTCGTATTCCAAAGTTCTACATGGCTTGCGGAACGAGGGATGATCTGCTGCCGTCGAATATGGCTTTTCGTGATTTTCTGCGTTCGAAGGGCATTGAGGTGACCTGGGACGAAGGAGATTACAGGCATGACTGGGATTTCTGGGATCTTCAGATCAAAAAGGTGCTGGACTGGCTGCCGTTGGAGGAAGAGTCCTGAGAAGTTTCAGGTTCCGAATCGCTTCCATCGGAGGGAGACTCCTGAGCAGTTTCAGGTTCCGAATCGTTCCAATCGGAGGAAGAATCCTGAGCAGTTCCAGATGCCGAATCGTTTCCGCCGAAGAAAGAAGCTTGAGTAATTCTGTTACGGTCGGGAAAAGGAGCAGCTGAGGCACGGCGGATCGCAGCCGCGCAAAGAAGAAGGTGCTTCGCACCTTGCGCGGCGCGGCAAGAACGCCGAGGCGTTCTTGAATTGAGCGGGAATCTACCCTCACAGAGAGAAGCGCAACGAAATATAACATAATTCATCTGAAAATGTCCGGTTTGCTTGGTGGACAGGACCCTCCCTTGTGATTATGATGATGTTAAAAATAATTGCAAAGGTGGGATATATATGAGAAAACACTATTTGGACAACATCAGATGGATCACGGTGGTGATCGTCGTGATTTACCACGTTCTCTATATGTACAATGCCGAGGGAATACTGGGTGGTCTCGGAAAGATTACGAGCCTCTCTGTTCAGCCCTACGATATACTCATGTATTTGGTATATCCCTGGTTCATGCCGGTCCTGTTCATTGTCTCCGGGATCAGCTCCAGGTTATTTCTGGAGAGGCATACGGATAAGGAATTTATAATAAGCCGTTCAAGGAAGCTTCTGGTACCTTCGACCATAGGCGTGTTTGTATTTCATTTCATCCAGGGCTATGTATCCATGTCGCTTAGCAACGCATTTTCGGATCTTGGCGCGATGGGTGTCCCGAAGCCTGTGATTTATCTGATCATGGTCGCTTCCGGCAGCGGTGTTCTCTGGTTCATGCATCTCCTCTGGATATACAGCATGATACTCGTTCTGCTCAGGCTGATTGAAAAAGGAAGATTGCTGAAAGCAGGAGGAAAAGCTCCGATATGGCTGATCCTTCTCTTATATTTTCCGATTTGGGGTGCCGCTCAGATCCTGAATACACCGATCATAGCTGTGTACAGGATCGGGTTCTATTTTGTGTTCTACATGTTTGGATATTATGTGTTTTCCAATGACGAGGTCATGGAAAGATTGAAGAGATATGCGACTGTCCTCTGCATCGTTTTCTCGGTACTTTATTTCAGCAGGGGGGCTAATTACGCAGATAAACCGGTCAATCGGAATCCGCTGTATGCAGCGTGCGCCTATTTCGGATCACTGGCGGTGCTTTCCGGCATGGCAAGGTTCGGAGACCGCAGCAGCAGCGTTTCAAAGTGGATGAGCAGGAAAAGCTTTGGCCTGTACGTTTTTCATTATCTTGGAATCTCATCCGTTGCATTACTGCTTGCAAAACCGGGCCTTGTGCCTGCACCGGTGAGTTATCTTCTGAGCCTGATCGCAGGCTTTGTGTTTGGATATGGGCTTTATGAGATCATTTCGAGGATCCCGTTTTTCAGATGGGCTGTGCTTGGAATTAAAAAGGAGAAAAAATAGATGTTTCGGGATAAT
>CADABA010000143.1 GCA_902785985.1 uncultured Lachnospiraceae bacterium | reverse complement strand
ACGGTAAGGCTGCGATCCGCCGTGCATGAGCATGCGTAACAATGCTCCGGTGGAGCATTGTGTAGCTGAGGCGTTTATCTCAGTGGGGGATTGAAACCCACCACGCAAGACGAGCAGGATATTGACCTATCCCCCGCTTATAGAAGCGTGGGTCTTCCCCACTGAGATAAAAATGATTTTGGGCGGCACCGGATCGGTGTCACCCATAATCTCTCAGTCTTTCTGCCGCAATGTCAAGTAAAACAGACCCCAAAAATGGATGCATTTCGTCATCGATCAGGTATTCCCGATCTGTCCCCGGATATCTTTCCGTCACTTCATAATTGCTTCAAGAGCACCGGCAACATCCTCGATCAGATCTCCCGTATTCTCAAGTCCGCAGGACATTCTCACAAGACTGCCGGGCACACCTGCCGCAAGGAGTTCTTCATCCGTCATCTGACGATGTGTCGAACTTGCCGGATGCAGACAGCAGCTGCGCGCGTCCGCGACATGGGTCTCGATTGCAAAGATCCTGAGGTTCTGCATGAACTTCTCTGCTGCCGCGCGTCCTCCCTTCACCTCAAAGGAGACAACACCGCATGTCCCGTTCGGCATATACTTCTGTGCGACCTCATAATAAGCGTCTCCCGGAAGTCCCGGATAGCTCACTTTATCCACCATCGGATGTCCCGAGAGGAATTTTGCAAGCGCAAGCCCGTTCTCACAGTGCTGCTTCATGCGGACATGAAGGCTTTCCAGCCCCAGATTCAGAAGAAATGCATTCTGCGGCGCCTGGATCGAACCAAAATCACGCATAAGCTGCGAGGTGGCCTTTGTGATAAAAGCGCCCCCGAGGCCGAACTTCTCTGCATAGGTTATCCCGTGATAGCTGTCATCCGGAGTTGTCAGTCCCGGGAACTTGTCTGCGTAAGCCATCCAGTCGAACTTTCCTGCATCAACGATCGCTCCGCCGACAGCCGAGCCATGTCCGTCCATATACTTTGTCGTGGAATGTGTAACGATGTCCGCTCCGAACTCGATCGGTCTGCAGTTGACCGGCGTCGGGAACGTATTGTCCACAATAAGAGGAACTCCATGTGCATGGGCAGCTTTTGCGAACTTATCAAAATCAAGCACTGTAAGCGCGGGATTCGCAATGGATTCACCAAAAACTGCCTTCGTATTCGGACGGAAAGCAGCATCAAGCTCCTCTTCCGTGCAGTCCGGAGAGACGAACGTGAAATCAATTCCCATCTTGCGCATTGTCACGTTGAAAAGATTAAATGTTCCGCCGTAAATAGATGCGCTGGAGATCACATGGTCTCCCGCATTTGCAATGTTGAATACGGAATAGAAATTCGCTGCCTGTCCGGAGGATGTGAGCATGCCGGCCGTCCCGCCTTCCATCTCTGCGATCTTCGCGGCAACATAGTCATTGGTCGGGTTCTGAAGACGGGTGTAGAAATAGCCGCTCGCCTCCAGATCGAAAAGCTTTGCCATGTCACTGCTCGTGTCGTACTTGAAGGTCGTACTCTGTATGATCGGGACCTCACGAGGTTCACCATTTCCCGGTCGATATCCTCCCTGAACACACTTCGTTTCAATATTCCAGCTTGCCATACATGTCTCCTCTCCGGCATAATGCCGACTTTTCTTTCTGAATTCACAGCTGTCAGATCCGGGACGATCCGTAAGCCGGATCTTCAGACACTTTGCGGCAGAGTTCTTTACATCTGTCATATCTGAAGACTCCGATCATAAGCGCACAAGAGCGACCTGAGGAAGTTTTCCGTGCGCAGCAGGCAGATCCGCCTCCGTTCAAACAGCTATCTGTATTTTAACAAAAAGAGTATGGCTCTTCAATGGTCAACATCTGCGCTCATCGTCTGTCACAGGCGATGAACTTTTTCGGAATACGGTTTCCTTCTCGCGTTATTGCGCTTGGAATAAACAATTTCATCATTCATCGGATAGAGATCGTCCTCATACCTCCAGACAAATCCTCCGTCTGTCTTCCGGTGCCTTCTGCACACACCCGAAATATGCGTGATATTATACTCAGCCTGCGCTTCCTTGATACTGTCGTACGTTCTGATCTCCTGCATGTCCCTGGTGTATTGAACAACTTTTCTTTTATGCATCATAAATCCCGCTCCTTTCGAATTCTGTGTTTCGGCGGGATCCCTGAAAAAAAGAAAATGCGGCTCCTCGCCGCATTTTCCAGTCTAGCGTATTTAATAAGTTTTGTAAACGGATTTTTTCAGATTATTTTTATTATTTTCGGACTTATTGTGACAATTCAACGATTTATCAAAAATCAAAGGCTGTGTCTGCTCTCTCACCCGAGAATAATGTCATAGGAAGCCTCGAACACGCCCTTCGGAGGAAGCGTATTTCCCCATTCCCGCTCGCTGATCTCCCCGTCAAAACTGATCCGGTCTGCCCGTCCATACCAGGGCTCGAGGCAGACAAAAGGAGCATCCTTCTTCGGAGACCATACGCCAAAGAGGGGCGCATCAAATACGACAGTGACATAGGGCTTCTTATCCGGTGTGAGCAGCGTAAGTTTATGCGCCTGGTCGTGCTCCACGATCAGCGTATCAATATCGAAAAGCTCATCGGTGATTTCCAGTGTTCCGTCCGCCTGAAGCTCCTGCTGCATGGTCTCATCAGAAAGACCCGGATCGCCTCCAAGGTTGAGGAGGGACACCGTGAGCGGGCCTTCCGTATCAAAGCCGATGAAGCAGTCATTTTTCTTCATCCCCTCAGCCGGCGGTGTGTTGAAAGCAGGATGCGCTCCGATCTGGAAATGAAGTTCTTCATCCTCAGACGGATTCGTGACCTTCCAGAGGACAGTCAGCGTTCTTCCGGAAAGCCTGTACCCTACCTCCAGTCTGAAACGGAACGGGTAAAGAGCGAGCCGCTCCTCATTGTCCGTGAGAACAAACCCGATATCAGCACCCTCCATCTCGCAAAGGTCAAACTCGCTCTGTCTCGCAAAGCCGTGCTGCTTCATCCCGTAGGTCTTTCCCCTGTATCTGAATTCGTTCTTTGCGACCGGGCCGACAAGAGGAAAGAGCACCGGAGAAGTCCATCCCCAGAAAGCCGGATCCGCCTGCCACATATATTCCCGGCCTGTCTTGTTATCACGGATCGACCGGATCTCGGCGCTCTGCGTCCGGAATACAACAGTGAGCTCTTCGTTCTTCAGTGTGTACTCTGCCATGTGAGAAACCTCCTCATAATAAAATTATTCTTTATCGCGCAGTAACCGCGGCTTCCGTCGCGGAATACGCGCGCATATTCAATTCTCGCTCGCGAGAATTGGCGCGGGATTCGGGTCAGCGTAAGCTGACATCTTCCAAACCGAATCCATGCGCATCCTCGCGTGCCTATGCATGCGTAGCAATGCTCCAGAGGAGCATTGTGGAGCTGAGCGTTTATCTCAGTGGGGGATTGTAACCCACCACTGAGACTGGCAGGATATTGATCTATCCCCCGCTTACAGAAGCGGAGGTCTTCCCCACTGAGATAATACCCGCCTTCACCGTGCGTCAAAGTTCAGTCTGCGTGTCAGGATCCGTATCCGGTGTGTCTCCGATCAGCTTACCGATCTTTTTTCGGATTCGCTGCAGAGCATTGTCAATCTGCTTCGGCGAGCGATTCAGGATCGAGGCGATCTCACGGTAATCATAGCCTCTGATCCTGAGATCCAGGACGACCTTCTCCATCCTGCTCAAAGATTTATGTATTCTCTGAAGAAGTTCGTCTGCAAACTCCTTCTCCAGTACAATGTTCTCGGGAATTGTCTCGCTGTCCGGATAAGACTCCCACTCATCATCCGTAAGACTGACCGCCTCATCCAATGTCTTTCTCTTCTGCCGGCCGGAAGCTTCGATCGCCTTCAGCAGCTGCCGGTCTATGCAGATGGACGCGAACGTGTAGAAAGATGCATGGTTCTCATTTTTCGGATCATAGTCCCTGATGGCTTTATAGAGCCCGATCATACCCTCCTGGATCAGATCATCCAGATCACCTCCGCGCAGATATCGGGATGCTGCACGGCTCCTCACAAGCGGTTTATATTTCTCCAGCAGAAAATCCGTCACGGACAGGTCTCCTTTGCGGCCCATCGTTATCAGATATTCATCGCTGTAATCCCGAAGCTCCAGTGATTTTTCCAAATGCCACCTCTTCTTTTCCACTTAGCTGTCCGGGGGCTGTCGCATTAAGCATTATATACATAAAGAGTTCATTCAGGGACCGCTCGCGCTTAGTCCTCGCACAGCGGTACTATTCAGGAACGCCTCGGTGTTCCTGAAGTTACGACCGGAGACAGTTTACCTGTCCCCATTCCCGGAATCAGCCCCTCTGCCGGACTATTTCATACATCAGCACCCCCGCCGCGACGGAGGCATTCAGAGAATCGATCTTCCCCGTCATCGGGATCGACGCGGTATAATCACACTTCTCCTTCACAAGACGGGATACTCCGCTTCCCTCACTCCCGACGACGAGACCGATCGGACCGGTGAGAGGAAGATCATACATCCGCTTTCCGTCCATATCTGCACAGACGAACCAGAGGCCTTTCTCCTTCAGCTTCTCTATTTCCCTGCCGATATTGGCGACCCTCGCCACCGGGATATGATTGACGGCTCCCGCAGACGCTCTCACAGCTACCGGGGTAAGCCCGGAAGCTCTGTGCTTCGGAATGATCACACCGTGGGCACCTGCCTGGCAGGCGGTACGAATGATCGCGCCCAGATTATGCGGGTCCTCGATCCCGTCAAGAATTACAATGAAGGGCGGCTCCTGAAGCGCCTCCGCCTTCTTTAAGATGTCTTCCGTCTCCGCATAGGCATATGCCGCTGCCTGAGCAATGACTCCCTGATGATGTCCTGTAAGAGACATCTCATTGAGCCTCTCTTTCGATACAAAGTTCACATAGGTCCCGGCCTTTTTCGCCTCCCGGAGAATTGTACTGACCGGCCCGTCATGATTATCTTCCAGGACAAAAAGCTTGTCAATTGTGCGGCCTGATCTGTAGGCTTCTATCACAGCATTCCGGCCTTCAATTCTGCCGGAAAGCTCCTCCTCAGAAAGCCCGTCCGCTTTCCGCGCATATTTCTCTTCGGAAAGTGCTGTCTTTCTCTCAGCATGCCCCGGATCACCATCTCTTCTGCGGTCTCCCGCTGCTTTTCTGTTCTTATCCCTGCTCATTCTTCTCCACTCCGATCCTGATAAGCTCTAAATACCGTTCTTTCTGCCCCGTCAGATACAGGTACCCGATCAGGGCTTCAAACCCCGTTGCCCGCCTGTAATCAATGACTGTTGCGTTTTTGGCCATCGTGTGGGATTTCGCATTTCTCCCCCGCCTGTACACCGATAACTCGTCCTCAGTAAGGACCGGCTCGATCGCCTCCATCGCTATGGACTGTGCACCGGCTTTTGCAAGAGCGCTTGACAGCCTGTTCAGCATATTCGGGCTTCGGTCTGCTTCCTGTACAAGGTCCGTCCTGATTGCGAGCTCATACACGGCATCTCCCAGAAAGGCCAGCGTGAGCGGCGCATACATGAGCGCCTCTTCCTTTGTCATCTCCGGAACAAAATGAAAATCCAATTCCGCCTCTCGGATCGATTTCGGCACCTGTTTTTCTTTATCCATCAAACTCCATAAATCAACCGTAAAAATTCGGCTTCCTTTCACCGTACACTCAATGATTCGTTCCTGAACGCTTCTCTGCACCCGTCTTTGGCCCTGCAGGGGCTGTCTCTCAGAGGAAGTTCATCTTTCCTCTGAAGTATCCTGTCAGAACCGGTATGCGAACCCGATCATGATTCGGGCAATTTCACACTCTTTTTATTATCCCTCATATCGGATTGGACTTCAAGCGAAAGCTCACGAGACTCGAACTGCTCCGGCCTGATGACATGCATTTTCACTAACTGCTCAAACTTCCCGCATGTATTTATGGGGCGGCGACCGGGAATAAAGGATGTGGGAAGTTTGAGTTAGTAACTGAAAAGGGATTTCCCCCAGCTTACGCTGCAGGGAAATCCCTATTATCAAACTCTGATGACTATTGAATGGTCATGCAATTACTGAGCCTTGTAGACCTCGACCAGCTTCTGCAGATATTCGAAACGCTCCTTGCACTCCTGCTCGGATCTTGCGAAGAGTTCCTTCGCACGCTCCGGATTAGCACGCATAAGGGATGTGTAACGAACTTCGCCTGCCAGGAAGTCCTGATAGGACTCTGTCGGAGCCTTGGAATCGAGACTGAACGCAGCCTTGCCTTCCTTTGCGAGATCCGGGTTGAAGCGGAAGTTGAACCAGTAGCCGGCCTTTACAGCGAGCTCTTCCTCTGTGATGGACTTGCCCATACCCTTGCGG
>CADABA010000142.1 GCA_902785985.1 uncultured Lachnospiraceae bacterium | reverse complement strand
TTGTCGAGAATCTTCCTCCACTCATGATTCGCACGGTCACCGTAGAAGTCGCTTCCATGTATTACATGAATATGATAGACCTCGTACATATTCCGGACTTCATGGAAAAGAGCTTTGGTCTCGACATCTCCCTGAAGAGCATCCCCGGTAACCTCTGCGAGGCTTCCTTTTGGAAGATAAGGGTTCAGCGGCTCATCGCCGAGCGTAATGATGAGGCCCCGTCTACCCCGCTTTAAGCAGTCGAGCTTCGTATGGCGGGCTCCCATATACCAGGCAGCCGTGTAGGATTCAAAACTGTTGCCGCCCCCGCCTCCTTCAAAATAGATCTTGTCCAGCTGTTCTGCGATTCTTATGTCAGATTCGAACTGGCTGATCTGGATCGGCGCTCTGTCGTAGGCAAGATCTCCGATGCCCATGACCATAAATTCGATGTCCATGTCTGTCCCGAGCAGCTTTATGATAACTTCATTGAGTTTTGCAGCCACCTCCATGGCGGCCCTTCCCATGGATCCCGTCACATCGAGAGCCAGAATGACGGGCAGGGTGTTCGGGTGCTCTTCATTTTCACAGCATTCGCGGATCACATTTTTCGCCTGCTGTGTCGATCGTGCCGTCCTTTCTGACTTTGCGGCCATTCCGGCCTGCGTATGTTCTGAAATCTTCATCTCTCCATCTTCCGTATCCCATAATGTACCTCCTCTATGAACGCGGGTCTGCCGCGGTACGTGTTTCATAAGTTCATTCTGTTTTAGCAATGCCTGTATGCAGCAAGCCCTGCCGACAGGGTTCTTAAGCGATCAGCTGTTTACTGCCGCGGCATACGCACTCCGATTCATGCGCATGCCGCGCTGTGTTATATGCGGAGTCTCAGATGTCGTTATCATCGGCTGTCCCCGGGAGACCTCCATCCTCATCCTCTTCATCGAAGATTCCATCGAACAGATTACCCATGTCCGAATTTCCCATAAGGAGCAGCGGGAGCATGTTCTCCATTGAATTGTTTCCGTTGCTGTTCTTCCCGGCACCGCCTCCGAACAGTTTCATCATCAGCATGTAGCGGAAGATCTGATTCGGGCCCTTTTTCCCTTTGAACATCCGGCCTCCGAGAAGGCTTACGATTTTTCCGTACAGGTAGGTGCTGCCCATGAAAATGTGTCTTTCCGGAATGATGACCTCCTGCGTCGATGTCCGGTAGTTCACAGCAATAATGTGATTTGCATCGACTGTGACCACACATCTTGGGGACGGTCTTCCGTCGGCGTCATTTACCAGGATGATATCTCCGGGTTTTACTTTCGATGTCGGGATCACAAAAAAGAATTCTTTGCCGATATCAAAGACGAAGTTCATGCAGTTGGTGAGCCGGCCGTTCTTCACATCGTACGTGCGGTAGGCGTTCTCTGTCTTGACTGCGATCCTTCCATCCATGGTGAGCCTGCACATTCCCGGTGCGAGAGAACCGAACATATTTCCGAACATTTCTCCAAACATTGTATCTGCCATTTTCTGCCTCCTTTTCTCCTTCGCTGCGGTTTCGCAGCAGGTTCTGGTTGAGTTTCCAAATAAGATGTAAAGGGGTTTGATATTTTTTATTACTTATGTTCCTTGTGACTATAAGTATACCCGGAAATTTAATAATGTCCATATGACTATAAGTAAAAAATAAAAAAAGTACCCGCAGAATCCGGTATCTGCCGGTATCTGCGGGATCTGTCTACATTATATCAGGAACGTCGAGACGTTCCTGAATCCGGGAGCCGTAAATTCAAGGGTCTGAAAGTTTATTCAAGAACGCCTTGGCGTTCTTGCCGCGCCGCGCGAGGTGCGAAGCACCTTCCCAATCGCGCGGCTGCGATACGCCGAAAGTTTTTATTTTCAGTCAGAGCTTAAAGGCTGCTGCCTGTTCACTCCGGTGTATCTGTATGTAGCGGCCGGTCGTCCGAACCCTTTCCGGTCCTCACGATTGTTGATGATTTTTCCGGTGATGATATAGCGGTTCTTGATAAAGCGCCGGAAGTTTCCGATGTCGTGCTCAACTCCCTTTACGGCATTGTAGATGAGGCGCAGATCAGTGAGAGTGAACGCTTCCTTGTCATCCAGAAAATGAAACCCGATATCTGTATAGTCGATTTTTCCCGCCATGCGGTCCAGCGCAGTCTGAATAATTTCCGCGTGGTCAAAGGCGATATCGCTCCGGCTTACGCGGATACCGTGACTTTCAGCTCCCGGAGAATCAGGTTCTTCGAAATCCGACAGAAGCTCAAATCCATCCCCGGTTCGCACCACATCAAAGAGAACGGCCTCACCGTCACCGATTCCTTTTCGGAAACGCATCGCCCGGTTCGGGACCATAGCGATGTAGGAGACGGAGATGATCCGCATTCTCGGATCCCGGTCGATTTTTGAGAAGGTGTAGAGCTGTTCCATCGCGATCCCGGTCATTCCGGTCTCCTTCAGAAGCGTGCGGGAAGCGGCCTCCTCCGCTGTCTCATCTGTGCCGATAAAACTTCCGGGAAGACACCATTTCCCCTTGAATGGATAATCATTCCGCTTGATCAGGAGGAGCTTCAGCACAGAACCTTCTGTCGAAAAGACGAGCACGTCGGAGGCGATTGAAGGTCGCTCATATTCATTTGGATCATACTGTGACAGGAATTCCTGTTCTTTTCTTTCTGCTTCAGTTATTTCCGGTATCATGGTGATAGAACCTCTTCCTGTGAATAAATTGATCGTTCCTGTGAATATATTAATTGTTGCCGTGAATATATTTTGATCGTCGCAGTGAATATATTGATCGTTGCCGTGAATTGTTGATTGCTGCCGTGAAATATCGGCCAATTCTGTGAAAACACAACGGACCGCCGGGCGTGCAGCTGAATTTGTGTCTGTGAACAGAAGTACAGGAAAATGTTGGTCTTAATCACGCGTGCAGCTCACTGATCTCCTGCAGTTTCGTTATGATATCAATCTTCTGCGGACATACCAGCTCACATTGTCCGCATGCGATACAGTCCGCTGCAGAAGGCCCTTTTTCGCAGAGCGCCTCGTATGCTCTGTTCCCGTCGTCAACTCTTCCGTGTACGAGCTGCAGATTTCTGGAGGCGAAGATCTCCGGGATCGGAATCTGCTGCGGACATCCTTCTGTACAGTAATGACAGGATGTGCAGGGAATGGCCGTTATGGAGCCGAGGGCTCTTCTGGCTTTGAGGATGGTCCTCATTTCATCGCGGGAGAGCGGCTTAAAGTCCTTCATGTAGGAGAGATTATCCTCCATCTGCGCAATATTCGACATGCCGGAGAGAACCGCAAGTATGCCGTCAAGCGAAGCAGCGAAACGGATTGCCCACGAGGCGTAGGATGCATCCGGGTTCGCCTCTTTCAGTATGTTCTTGACCTTCTGCGGCGGATCTGCAAGACCCCCGCCTTTCACAGGCTCCATAATGACGATCGGCTTGTTGTGTTTGCGGGCCACCTCATAGATCGCCCTTGACCGGACTTTCGGATCCTCCCAGTCCTGATAGTTGATCTGCAGCTGGACGAACTCTGTGTCGGGATGATTCGTCAGGACCTTATCGAGAAGTTCCGGTCCGTCGTGAAATGAAAACCCGTAGTGGCGGATCTTACCCTTCTCTTTCTGCTCACGGACAAAAACCCAGATTCCGAATTTTTCATACTTTTTATGGTTGTCCTTATTGATTGAGTGCAGGAGATAGTAGTCAAAATAGCCGGCTCCCGTGCGGGAGAGAGAAGTGGAAAATTCTTTCTTTGCGAGAGAAGCAGTCGGAACACCGGTAACGAGAAGCTTGGTTGCAAGCGTGAAGCTTTCTCGGGGATAGCGGTCGATGAGGGCTTTCTTAATGGCAGTCTCGGAGCCGGGGTAAATGAAAGCAGTATCAAAATAAGTGAGACCGGCAGCCATGAACAGATCGACCATGCGGCTCGTCTGCTCTATGTCGATTGATAGGCCCTTTCTGGGAAGGCGCATGAGGCCGAAGCCTAATTTTCCGGGATTGAACTCTGAAGGCTCGATCATGAATAGTCCTCCTTGAAAAACAGTTTAATAATCCTGAAACAATATGACGGAAGCAGAGATTTGAGTAAGAACGGGAGCAGTTTTCAATCGATGTCATTCAGAAAAGTATTAATACTTGCATTATAGCATAGGAAGTGAATGGTGTTGCTGTTAAGTTTTGCTGCAAGGGAATTACAATGGTAAAACGCATGATTGGATGTTTCCTGAGGAAATGCATTCATCGCAGACTTGAGATGCAGGATTTTCGAGTAAGAAATGAATGCATTTTCCATTTGTTACGAACCGTTGTGATATACTTTTTATGAAATCAGGAAAGCCTCGGCGTTCCTGCCGTGCAGCGAAGGGTGTGATGCACCTTCCGAATTGTGAGGATGCGATTAAGATTCGGTTTGGAATTATACAGTACTTGCTGACCCGAATCCCGCGCTTTCGTCTTGCGGGCGATACTGGAATCTCTGACGCGTGTTTGTAATCTCATACAGAAGAAAAGGTTTACTCCCGGTCATCACCATACCGATGAATGTGGAAGCAGCTACAGAGTGGGATCAGCACAAAGTCAGACAGTCCGGAAAGGAATAAATGAACCATGATCAGCAGAGACCTTGCAGAAAAATTCATCGAGCAGGTGACAAAACACACTGACTACAATGTAAATATCATGGACGAAGACGGAGTCATTGTAGCAAGCCGCGATCCGGAGCGCATCGGGCAGTACCACGAGATCGCCTACAGGATCGTACATGGAAAAGACGATATCGTCGATACGACGGAATTTTCCGGTATGGCCAATGTTCGTCCCGGAATCAACATGGTCATCGATATAGACGGCCGGCGGGAAGGAGTCGTCGGCGTCACGGGAGATCCCGCTGAGATCCGTCCTGTCGCGCTCATCGTCAAGATGGCGATCGAGACGATGCTCCGATATGAGAGGCAGCAGGAGATGATCCGTCTGCGCGAAAATCGTAAAGCAGCCTTCATACACCTTCTTACGGAGGTGCAGACGACGAATTCGGAGGATCTGCGTTCGATGGCAAAAGAGCTCGGATACCCGGAGGAGATGATCCGGATCCCGATTCTTATTCACTGTGAAAATATCGACAGCAGTGAGATCCTTCAGATGTTCCGGGAGAGCAGATATCATACGCACAAGGATTTCAGTATTGCTCCGGATCAGGAGCATGTTCTCATTTTCAAATGTATGCCGGAAGGAGCGCGCAAGCTGTTCACTGATTATAAATACATCATAGGCGAATATCTGAGTCCGGTCCTTCAATGGCTTCGAAGAAATGACCGGAAAGCCCGCTTCTATATCGGAAGCTTTCAGGAATCCTATTCGACATACTATTATGCCTACCAGCACGCAAAATGGGTCGAGAGGACAGTTGAGAGCGGAGAGACCGCAATTTTCTTCTACGATCATATCCGGGAATATCTGTATGAAGCAGCTCCCTTCGGTGAGCTGACACATATCTTATCGATCTATGAGAGCAGGTTCCCGGAGGAGCAGAAGGAGATCTTCATAGAAACGTTCGGCCAGTTGATCCGAACAAATTACAACTTTAAGGCGGCAGCAGATGCGCTTTATATTCACAAGAACACTCTTTTCTACCGCTATAATAAATTTAAGCAGCTTATGGATATAGATCCGATTAATCGTTCGGAGGACCGGTCATTTGTAGAAGCCTTTTATTTCTATCTGCAAAGAAGGAGAAGAGCCGGTCGGAAGGACCAGTAGCATGATCAAAGGTGCTTTGACAAAGCATGGCTGATGATTCAGGAATGCGTAAGCGTTCCTGCCGCAGCTTACGCTGACCCGAATTCCGCGTCAGGTCTCGCGAGCGAGGCTTGAGTCTTCATCACGAGATTGTACTCACTATGAATGCGCATATCCCTGTGCATGCGTATCTCACGGCTGCAGTCATGAGCATTGCGCGATGAAGAAGAAACGAATTGTGTTGATAACACAAAAATAAGGGGTTTTTTGATGCGTGTGTATATTGTTGCGATACAAATTCGATGATAAAATTGACCTATCAAAAGACAGCATCGTTGATGCTTAAAAGAAGGAGGTCAAAAAATATGACTGGTTTACCACTGATTCTGGCGTTTATTGTTGCCATCGTACTTATGATCGTGATGATCTCAAAGTTTAAGATCCATCCGTTCATCTCGATCATGCTCATCTCTGTTGTACTCGGAATCATCGCAGGTATCCCCATCGTCGATCAGACACTGGATGATGGTACGAAGGTTTCCGGTCTTGCATCTGTCATCGGAGCCGGCTTTTCCGGGACATTTTCAAGTATCGGTATCGTCATTATCCTCGGCGCTCTGATCGGAAGTATCCTTGAGCAGACAGGTGCGGCGCTGAAACTCGCTGACATGGTCATCAAGCTTGTCGGCAAGAACCACCCGGTCCTCGCAATGGAGCTCATGGGCTGGGTCGTCTCCATCCCGGTCTTCTGCGATTCCGGTTTCGTTATCCTGAATCCGATCCGTAAAGCTCTTGTACAGAGAACGGGCGCTTCATCGGTCGCCATGTCGATCGGCCTCGGTTCCGGTCTCTATATCGCACATGTCTTTATTCCGCCTACACCGGGCCCGATTGCAGCTGCGAATACATTGGGAATAGGCGACAACCTGCTTCTCGTCATGGGACTTGGCGTTGTCTGCTCCATCTTCCCGCTGGCGGCAGGATATTTCTATTCAAACTTCATCGGAAAGAAGGTCAAGGCAGCTGACGAAGCTGACAGGGCAGAAGTCACAAAGACATACGAGGAGCTCGTCGCTGAATACGGAAAACTCCCGAGCGGAATTTCTGCTCTGGCTCCGATCATTGTCCCGATCATCCTCATGGGTATCTCTTCCGCAGTCTCCATGGCAGGCGGAAAAGGATTTGCCGTAGATCTCATCAAGTTCCTCGGAACGCCGATCATC
>CADABA010000141.1 GCA_902785985.1 uncultured Lachnospiraceae bacterium | reverse complement strand
AGCCTTCGTCGTATCAAACAAAAGCTGTCTGTCCGAAGGTTTTGGGAAAATCTGCAGTTTTGCAGTCAATGTCTGCTGCATGGGATACGTCCTTTTTTTTGATTATATTATAGCACATATGTTCGGGAATTTACGAACGAATTTTACATCAGCAGAACAAAAAGGCGCATTCCTCTCATGACTCAAGTCACGAGCATCCTGCGCTAGTTGGTGAAACAACCCCGGGCCATCTGGACCTGGTTCCCTGTCACCCTGCTTACAGCAGTTTTCTGCTGTGTACTGTGGGGCAGCGCCTCACCGGCCATTAAAATTGCTATGAACTCTTTCGGATCAGTCCGGATGACACCGCGTCACGCATTATGCTGGCCGGTGCCCGCTTTATAATCGCAGGATGTATGACGATTTTGTTCGGATCGATCCTGGCAGGAAAAATCCTGCTTCCGAAGAAAGTATCCTGGAAGAATGTGGCAATCCTGTCCCTGTTCCAGACGGTCGGTCAGTATTATTTCTTCTTTATGGCGCTGGCCCACACGTCAGGTGTGCGCGGCTCGATCATCAACGCTTCGGGGAATTTTATCGCGATATTGTTCGCAGTCTACATTTTTCGTTTTGAGAAGATGACCCTGAAGAAGTTCCTGGGATGTCTCGTCGGTTTTGCCGGCATCCTGCTGATCATGGGAGGCGGTCAGGCTCTTATGTCCGGCGGTGCGGTGACCCTTACCGGTGAGGGTGCTATGCTGGCGGCTGATTTCTTCTATGCCGGATCGAGCTGCCTGATCAAGGTGTTTTCCCGGGATGAGAACCCGGTAACTCTCAGCGGGTATCAGTTCCTGATCGGAGGCACGCTGCTTTTGGCAATCGGGGCTGTCATGGGAGGAAATCTTACATTTTTACAGCACGGGCTGCGTCCTGAACCTCATTTACATGGGGTTCATCTCTGCCGGTGCCTACACACTTTGGGGTATCCTGCTAAAATACAATCCCGTGAGCAGGGTCTCGATTCTCGGATTTATCAATCCTGTGATGGGCGTGCTTCTTTCAGCCCTGTTTCTCGGAGAGGACAGAGAAGCATTTTCACTGACGGGACTTATGGCACTGTTGCTGGTCAGCGAAGGGATCATCATAGTAAATATTTCGCAGGAAAAATTGAACAGTGCAACTGAGTGAACTGACTGCAGTCGGCGGAGAGATATCTCCGCCGGCTTTTTTCTTCATTGCGTATCACACCACACGTGCCATGACCTATTAATGATAAGTCTTATTAGTAGAATTTTAATACATTACTGCTCAAGTAGTGCTTTATCAGCGACTAAAGCCATACTATGATTGACAACTCCGGATAAAATGTGTAGATTTAGGGCCTAAAATATTTTAAGAGGGGGATTTATGCGTATGAACATTGGAAATGAAATTGTAAAATGGCGCAGGGCATTCGGTATGACACAGGAAGCGTTTGCTGCAAAACTGGGAGTCACTCCCCAGGCGGTATCTAACTGGGAATGCGGAAAGAATCTCCCAGATGTTGAAAAAATCAGACAGATCTCGAAGACCATTGGAATTTCTTTCGGAGTCCTTATGGGAGAAGAAGGCAGCTCTAAGTCATTTGAGTGGGATGTGAAGGGCGTGCAGTTCTCTGAAGATCGTATGTTCACGAGGATCAAGACAGCCGCTGAACACAACGGCCTCCTGCAGACGTATCAGGCACTTTATTATGCAAAGCTGGCTCACAATGGTCAGTTGCGTAAAAAGCAGAAATTTTCCTGCGAGAGACCCAATTATATTGTTCATCCGCTGGAAATGACCTGCCATCTGCAGAGCATGCATATCGAGGAAGATGAAATGCTTGCCGTCAGCCTGCTTCACGATGTCTGCGAAGATTGCAGTGTCACTCCGGAAGAACTTCCGTTTTCAGACACTGTCAGGCATTCTGTAATGCTCCTGACAAAGCACAAGGATCCGGCGCTCACAAAGGAAGAGGTGAACATCAGATACTATGATGGGATCAGTCACGATCGGATCGCATCCATTGTCAAGCTCATCGATCGATGTAACAACGTATCGACAATGGCCCAGGCCTATTCGAACGAAAAGCTCGATGAATACATCGTCGAGACAGAGGCATTTGTGATGCCTCTGCTCAAAGTGGTAAAAAGGTCATGGTCTGAATATGGAGACCTGACATTCCTGGTAAAATATCAGCTGGTCGCGGTCATGGAAAGCGTTAAGGTGATGCTGATGACGGCGCAGCAGTGATTTCTCAGTTCTTAATTTTTATGAGGTTTGAGAAGCAGTCCTCATAATGAGGAAGGACATGCGCAGTATGAACTGCGTGTCCGGATCATTGAGGATGAGCCCGCTTATCTCTTCTGCCTTATGCAGACGGTAGATGACACTGTTTCGATGAAGAAAGAGTGCCTCTGCCGTCTTTTTTATGCTGCAGTTGTTTGCCATGTATTCCTGAACAGTCGGAAGCAGCTTGCTCTTATACTGATCGTCGTACTTCAGAAGGAGCAGGACCGCCGGGTGAATGTATCGGCTAAGATCCTCCGTCTCTGAAAAATGCCGAAGCATGATGGAGATGCTGAATTCCTCAAATGGGAATATTCTTCTTTCGGGATCTATACTTTTTCCCGTCGAAAGCGCATCCCGCGCCTCGCTGAGAGCCTCGCGAAGAAGCTCAATTTTGTGGAAAGAGTTGCTGATCCCCACATCGACGCTGTATTGGGGCGGGAATAAATCAAGGAGATTTCCGACCTTCTCCGCATCGCTTATGCTGCAGACGACGACCGTTGCTTTGCGGTAAGTGATCACATGGCAGTCGGGCAGTTCCCTGTGAAATGCCTCCCGGAGCAGCCGCCCCTTGATCGGGGCAGTCTCGGAATTCTCCGGCCTGAAATACAGGAGCTTCATATTCTCATGAAATTTCATATTCCTGTAAGCTTCAGGCAGATTTTCGAGTGGTGTACCGATGAGCAGATTGTAGAGGAAACCCTGATAGTCACTTGTCCGGTAGAGCAGATCCGGTGAGTAGTTGAGCAGCGTATATCCGGTGACAGAGCTGAGGATGCGAAGCATTTCCGCGTGTTCAGCCCTGTACGTCTGGTCTCCCTCGATCAGCAGAAGGGACCCGATCCATGCATCCCTGCAGTAGACTTTGCACGCCAGTTTGCGATAAGGAGAGGCAGAGCATGTCACCTCAAAGGGAGTGGTACCGGGGTCTGCCATCTGTACAGATTTCAGCTTCCTGACTTCTGTTATGAAATCATAGTCGCAGTATCCTTTCTTGATATTGTCCACCCAGAGATTATCTGTCACGGGGATTTCGTTCGAATGGCTGAGGATCCGGAAATCCCTGTCGATGAGGACCAGGGACGCATTGAATGTCTGCGACGCCATGTCGATCAGCGCGTCGACGCTTTTCACTTTGTCTGCTGTCTCCATGAGATAGTGCAGATAATCATTTCCGTTCCGCTCAGACATGAAGTCCTGAATGCGGTTGAAGACTGCTGCAAAATGTTCGACCGGAATAATGGCGAGGTCAATGGAAGTGCCCTTGAGGTCCGGCCATAACCGGTCCAATAAATCCGGATCCGGCCGGTCAGAAGAGCAGAGATCAGCCGGCTCAGACAGAGCAGAGTCAGACTGTTTGGACGAGCCGGATTCAGGCTTCTCAGACAGAGCAGTCTCAGAATGTTCAGACGAGCCGGATTCAGGCTTCTCAGACAGAACGGAATCCGACTGATCAGGTAAATCACAGTCGATTCTGTCAAATGCAAGGATATAGTGATCGGGCCACGATTCCGGTTGTTTATCATAACCAAAATAGAGTATGGTATCCTTCTCGGATTCGGGACGATTCGCCCATAGCTTGACTCTGGAAATGTCTTCCCCGGAGGAAGCGGACAGAATTCGAACAGGGGAGAGAAGGTGTATTTCATTTACAATATCATGAAACGTCAAATGAATTTCTTCCTTTCCGACTTTACAGCCTTTGCTTTTAATATATTGACGGATTTAATCATTATTTTTTAGAAATTTTATATTTTGCTATAAGGATAGTGCACGGTGCACAAAATGTCAATTCTGATTCATATATTGAGTCCATGGTACATTGGCTTTCACTGATATAAAATGAAGATAGATAATTCTGTGCGTAAAAATGCGATGTCAGGGGACCGGCTGAGCTGATCCGAATCGGCATGACCCGGGGACCCTGGCTGCATTCTGTGAAAAGGAGGGCACGCAATGTACGAGAAGCTTTTTGAAAAGGGGCGTATCGGGAACGTTGAGCTGAAGAACCGTCTCGTAATGACCCCCATGGGAACAAATTTAGCAGAACTTGACGGTACAGTCGGTCCTGCGATGCTCGCGTATTTTGAGGCAAGAGCCAAAGGCGGATGCGGACTGATCATGCCGGAAATCTGTAAAGTAAATGAGAAGACCGGTGTCGGTATGTTCCGTCAGATCGCAGCGACCAGTGACCGTCATATCCCGTCACTGGCACGTCTCGCGTCAACTGTACATAAATACGGAAGCAAGATTTTTATCCAGCTTCATCACCCCGGCCGTGAGGGCGTTTCCTCTCTGATCGGCGGACAGCCATGTGTCTCCGCATCGGACCGTATGTGCAATGTCTCCAAACAGGAGACCCGTCCGATGACACTGGATGAAATCCATGAGCTGGTAGAACAGTTCGGCGACGCCGCACTGCGCTGCAAGAAGGCAGGCATCGACGGTGTAGAGCTCCACTGTGCACACGGATATCTGCTGCAGCAGTTCTTATCTCCGTATACCAACAAGAGAACGGATGAGTATGGCGGAAGCTTTGAGAACCGGATGAGACTGGTCCTTGAGATCATCGCAGACATCCGCAAAAAGTGCGGCAAGGATTACGTGCTCGGATGCCGTGTATCCGTAGACGAATTCCTGAACACAATCGGCGTTACGGAAGATTATATCCACATTCAGGATGGTATCCGGATTGTCAAAACGATGGAAGCTGCGGGTATTGATTTCGTTGATGTCAGCTGTGCGCTTTATGAGACAGGTCTTATGGCCATTGAGCCGATCTCCTTCCCGCAGGGCTGGAGAAAAGATTTTATCAAGGCAGTCCGCGACAATGTACAGATCCCGGTCATCGGCGTTTCTGCTATCCGCGAGCCGGCCGTCGCTGAGGCGTTCCTGGAAGGCGGAGTCGTTGACTTCGTCGGCATGGGCAGAACATGGCTTGCCGATCCGGAGTGGGGCATTAAAGTGCAGCAGGGCAGAGAGAGCGAGCTGAAGAAGTGCATCAACTGTCTGAGATGCTTCGAGACACTGATGAGCCTGAACGCGCAGGGCCTTCCGCTCGAGTGCGCCGTCAATCCGCTCACCTGCAACGAGAAGCGCTATGGAGATCTTGAACCGGATACACAGGGACATAAAGTCGTTGTTGTCGGCGGCGGCCCGGGCGGCATGATGGCTGCCGAGACGCTTGCAAAGAGAGGTATAAAGACGACCCTGATCGACCGTCAGGAATCTCTTGGAGGTACAGTCAATCTTGCAAAGCTGCCTCCGCTCAAAGAGAGGATGGAATGGATCGCAGATTACTACAGAGACAGTTTTGCGAAACTCGGCGTTGAAGTTGTTCTTGGAAAAGAAGCGACGGCTGAGGAAGTAGCTGCTATGGAACCGGATGCAGTCATTCTCGCGACCGGATCGAAATCCATCATCCCGAGCAGTATTCCGGGCGTGAACGGCGCAAATGTTTACACGATCGAGGAAGTCCTGACGGGAAAGAAGGATCTCAGCGGCAAGTCTGTCGCCATGATCGGTGCCGGACTTACAGGTCTTGAGGCGGGAGAATTCCTTGGAGACAAGGGATGCCATGTCACCTTTGTCGACATGCTGAAGGCCGCCGGAACCAATGCATATAAGAATAACGTTCTGGATATCATGACGAGACTTCGGAAAATGGATATCGCCTGGGTACTCGGTCATGCTCTGAAGGAGATCACGCCGGACGGCGTTATTGTCGAAAATGTCGACACGAAGGAAGAAAAGAAGATCGAAGCGGAAGCGGTGGTCCTTTCTCTCGGATATCGTCCGGATCAGAGTCTTAAGGCTGCTTTGGAGGAGAAGGGAATTCCTGTCAGGCTGGTCGGCTCTGCCATCAGGGACGGAGTGATCGCACCTGCAACGAGGACCGGTTATGAGACTGCGGCAGCACTCTTTACGGCACCGAAGCCGAGCTTTGTACTCCCCGAAGATGAGCATTCCTGACACGTCCGGAGGTGATCCGTGAGCTTCTGCCCGAGCCTCTCGAGCCGTTTGCGGTCCCGGTCGTAACGCTTTCTGCATGCCATATCAAGGATCCGACATTTGCAGATAATTACTATGAGACGATTCTCGGAATTTACTGTACATACAAGGGCCAGCTCGGCATGTATCCGATCAGCCTGCTCCTTGGCGGACAGGGCGCGGAGATGGCGACCCAGCTCGGACGCGACAATTCGGCGATCCCGAAGAAGCTGGATGCGGAGTTTGTCATCAGAAAGAACGGAGCAAAGGTCGAAGTCGGTGTCGTGAGAAGAGGCGCGCAGATCGTTAAGGTCGAGATGGAGCTGGGCGGCTACAACCATCCGCTGACACATGTTCTGTTCCAGGCACCGGCTCCGGGCAAAAAGACAGCGGGAAGCGGATATTACTTCCACTTTGACCGTCTGCCGGATGAGAACGGCGTATGGAGGTTCACAAATACCTGCCTGATCAGAAATATCGTAAATTACACATATGATGCATGGACACCGGGCTACATCACAAAGCTTGAGATCAATTCCAGCAAGGATGATCCGTGGGGATGCATCCCTGTCGAGACGATCGTCGGCGGTGCGTATGCGGAGAATAACCTGCTGATCACAGCGCTCCAGAAGCTGGAGGATGTGGATGCGGAGAAGCTCATGCCGAAGATCCTGCCGGCATGGTATGACAAGACGACCTTCATGGAGACGGGACGTAAGTAATACCATACTGAACTGTCTGTATGAATTAATTTAATGGCAATCGGGATTCAGGTCTCACGATTGAGACCTGGATCCCGGAGCCCTATCAGTTGATAATATTTGATATTCCAGTAATATACAGACGCTTGCGAAACTCTGTGCGAAATGGAATTGTTTGAACAATTCAAACAATCTGCACAAGCCTTAGAAGCTCTTGGCGCGGAAGCCGTTTGAATGTTCATACAATTCCCGTGAAGCACAGACTTTCGCAATTACCTGGTTATTAGCATAAACTGCAAGGAGGATCACTATGAAAGAATTCAAAGGGAAAACAGCATTAATTACCGGTGCAGCTTATGGCTTTGGTAAGGAATTCGTCAAGCAGGCTGCCAAGCGCGGTATGAAGATCGTCGCGGTCGATATCATGGGAGAGGAACTCGCCAAGCTCGAAGCGATTGCGAAAGAAAACGGCGCGGAAGATATTACACTCATCACGGCCGACGTAGGTATTTATGAGGAGACGGAGAAGGTCGTTAAAACAGCACTGGAGAAATACGGCACGATCGATATCCTCATGAACAATGCGGGCGTTGCCGTTCCGGGCAATGGCTATAACCTGCCGCTTCGTGACTGGGAATGGATCGTCCAGACCAACTTTATGTCCCATGTCTATTTTATGAGACAGGTCATTCCGATCATGCTGAAGCAGGGGACGCATTGCAACATTATGAATACCTGCTCTGTGGCCGGCGTGATCAACTGGATCGGAATGGTTCCCTACTATGCGACCAAACATGCAGCAGTCGCTCTTTCCGAGAGCATCAACTATGAACTGCAGGCGATAGGGGCGGATATTGCGATGGGCGTATTCTGCCCGGGTTATGTGCAGACCAACCTTGACCACAGTGAGTGGTATCGTCCGGAGCGCTTCAAAGATGACTCCGACCCGTATTATCAGAGCGAGGAATTCAAGAAGGGACAGGCGAAGGACATGCAGAGCAGGTGTGGGAGGCGATCGAGGAGGATCGTTTCTATGTGCTGCCACATGAGAAATACGATGGATTCCTTAAGCTGCAGACAGCTGAGAAGCTTCAGAGAAAGAGCCCGAATCTGAAAGAGGTAATGGCACTTTTGAAGGGCGGCGGAAATTAAGTGACAAATCTCACATGGAACGAGACAGGGGCACCGGTAAATATCCGGTGCCTTTTCTCGTGGCAGTAGAAAGTGTCTGCGGGACTGTGGTATGCTTATTAAGGCGCTTATACGGTGCCGGCAAAAGTATTAAGAGAAATATAAATCCCGTCTCTTCGAAGTTCTGCGAAGGAATAAAAGGCTGCAAAAATCACACCGACGAAAATTTGGTTTCCGCTTCAAGACGGTGGATGAGAATGCCGAAGAAGCTGTCATAGAGTGTGAACTGTAAAGATACTTTAAGGATACTGTAAGGGGGAAAATAATGGATACAAGAGAGTATTTGGAAATATTGCATATCGCAGAACGCTTAAAGGATACGACCAGACACTGCACTACGACGAAGGGACGGATCGAGAGCGTCGCCGAACATAGCTGGCGGATCTCGCTCATGGCATATTTGCTGAAATACGAGTTTCAGGATGCAGACATCGATAAGGTCATACGCATGTGTCTGATTCATGACCTGGGTGAATGCTTTACCGGGGATATTCCCACATTTATCAAGACAGACATAGACAGAGATAAGGAAGATTCGCTGCTGGATCAGTGGGTGGAATCATTGCCCCCCGAAGTATCTTCCGACATGCGTGCTTTGTTTGAGGAAATGAATGCGCAGCAGACGAAAGAGGCAAAGCTCTATAAAGCGCTTGATAAGCTGGAAGCCCTGATCCAGCATAACGAGTCGCCTTTAGATACGTGGTCAGATAATGAATATGAACTGAACAAAAGATATGCATTTGACGCAGTGGAGTTCTCTGACTGGCTTTCTGATCTGCGGCGGGAAATACTTGCGGATACGCTTGAGAAGATAGAGAACGAAGGAAAACGGTAAGCACAGTTAAGGTAAGCACAGAGTTCCTGAATCTGCGTCGAAGGGGGAAGCGAAGCATAGGAATCAAGAACGCCTCGGCGTTCTTGCATCTCTGACGCGGGTTTGTATCCCACGTCAGAGAAAAGTATCACTTTGCGCATTCATCTCATGATTGAAATCACGAGAATTCTGCGTCAGAGATTAAAATATGCATGTCGATGATGCCTGAACTCTACGCTGCGTAGGTGGTGCATTACATCCGATGGTTTTACAATCTGTACATGGGGGTGACAAAAATGAACCAATATGTTACAGGAACAGTGATAAGGGAACTGAGAGAGAAGAATAACATGACCCAGCTTCAGCTGGCTGAGAAGCTCGGAGTAAGTGATAAGACCGTCTCGAAATGGGAGACAGCGTCCGTTCAAAATTTTATGTATGTCCTGTATGCGGGAATGTGATCCACAGCATGGGCGAATCAGTCATTCATTGCCATGGAATACTGCTTTCGCCGCTTTCAGCGGAGTCTTCGGATGAAAAACACATGATTTTTATCGAGCGGATCGAAGATGAGTATTATGTCAGAATAGATCACAGCATGACGAAGAAGCATTACATTTCCTTTATAGCAGCGGTGTCTTCTGACGACATACAGCTGATCAAGCTGTATCCCGAGCAGGAGGCAGAGGCAAGGTTCAGGATCAGGGGAGTCAGAAGGATTTGTTTTTACTGCAACCGCGACGGACTGTTCAGCATAAATGCTGTCAAGGGAATCGACGACAGAGAGGGCGGGTACGACAGTTACAGGGAACGAAAGGAATTGGAAGAGACAGCAAAAAAGCTGTTCGGATAAAAAAGAAGTGTTGGCCGAAGGCGCTGTGAGGCATTCGGGACTGACACATAAAAAGGATACATAATGAAATTATGTGAACCTCCATGCCGGGAGAAAGAATACTGTACCCGGTATGGGGGTTTTATTCTTCATCGCGCTTTTCCTCGCGACTTCAGTCGTGATATACGTGCGCAAAGTGAAACTTGCCTTCATCGTGAGTACAATCTCGCGATGAAGGATAAAAGCCTCCGGCGGATCGCAGCCGCGCAAAGAGGAAGGTGCTTCGCACCATGCGCGGCGCGGCAAGAACGCTGAGGCGTTTTTGAATAGTAAAGTCAGTCTTTAGTTCACATAAAGTGATTCTTCATTGCTTAATCTGCGTTCTTCGCTATAATACAATCCAATAACATTCAGAAAGGGGGATTAATGAATATGAAAACCGGTAACGAAATGACACTGTCTTTTGACTGGGATATAAAGGGCATACAGTTCTCAGAAGACCGTATGTTCACAAGGATCAGGACGATCGCTGAACGCGATGGCCTGAAAGAGACTTACCGAGCTCTTTATTATGCAAGAAAAGCTCACAGCGGTCAATATCGTAAAAAACAGAAATATTCTTCTGAGGTGCTCGACTATTTTGTCCACCCTCTGCAGATGACCTGTCACCTGCAGAGCATGCAGATCGAAGAGGATGAAATGCTTGCCGTCAGTCTTCTGCACGATGTCTGTGAAGACTGCGATGTCGATCCTGACGAACTCCCTTTTTCAGAAACTGTCAGACATTCCGTAAAACTTCTGACAAAGGAAAAAGACCCGGCTCTCACGAAGGAAGAGCAGAACGTGCTTTATTACGACGGAATCAGCCACGATCGGATCGCCGCCATTGTCAAGCTCGTCGATCGCTGCAATAACGTATCGACGATGGCGGAGACGTTCTCGAATGTAAAACTTGATGAATATATCGTTGAGACTGAGACATTTGTGATGCCGCTTCTCAAAGAAGTAAAAGAAAACTGGCCTGAATATACAGACCTGACGTTTCTTGTGAAATATCAGCTGATCGCAGTTCTGGAATGCATCAAGGTAATGCTGCTGTCGGCTCAGCAGTGATTCTTCATTCAGAAACAGGATGCAGTTCTTCCCTGTCCGGGCTGGGGACAGGGGAGACTGACATCTGTCGCAGAATTTCCCGGAAACCCGGCTCTGACATGGGTTACAGACCAGTGTCAGAGATGAAAGCTTCCGGCGGATTGTGAGTACCCAAGTTACATGAAAACAGGAGAGCAGGATGGAAAAAGACACATCGGTTTGATCAGAACAAGAATATAGTTGCACATTAGACTGTAAAAGTGAACATTTTCTTGACAATTTCCGTGAATCCAATATAATATAAATCCTATTTACAGAGAGAGGGGGTACTGTATGCATCTGGTAATTGGTTCAGTAATTTCCACATGGCGAACGACCGCAGGTCTTACACAGGAGCAGCTTGCAGAGAAGCTGTCTGTCTCAGCACAGGCTGTTTCCAACTGGGGAAATGGGAAAAATCAGCCCAGTGTTGAAAAGCTTTATCAGCTTGCAGAGGTTCTGGAGATTCCCTTCAGTACCCTTATAGGAGAAAGCACGGATCCGCTTTCCTTTGATTGGGAGCTGAAGGAAAGAGGGGATTCGTTGGAAAAAATGTTTACAAGGATCAAGACGATCGCTCAGCACGATGGACTGGAAGAGACTTACCGTGCTCTGTATTATGCAAGAGATGCGCACAGCGGTCAGCGTCGCAGAAAACAGAAATTTACCTGTGTGGAACCCGATTTTTTTATTCATCCGCTGGAAATGACCTGTCATTTACTGAGCATGCAGATCGAGGAGGATGCGATTCTTGCAGTCAGTCTGCTGCACGACGTCTGTAATAAACCGGGGGTCGATCCTGATCAGCTTCCTTTTTCCGAAACTGTCAGGCATTCTGTGAAGCTTCTGACAAAATACAAAGATCCGGCCCTGACCAAAGAAGAACAGAATATGCAATACTTTGACGGAATCAGTCAGGATCGGATTGCCGCTGTCGTCAAACTTGTCGAACGCTGCAACAATGTATCAACGATGATCCAGGTCTTTTCAAGAGAAAGACTTTCCGAATACATCGTTGAGACAGAGACATTTGTGCTGCCGCTGCTCAAAGAAGT
>CADABA010000140.1 GCA_902785985.1 uncultured Lachnospiraceae bacterium | reverse complement strand
CACTATGATGAGCGTGTGCTCGAACTGACCTGCTCCCGGCGCGTTGAGACGGAAATAGGACTGCAGCGGAATCTCGACCGAAACACCGGGCGGAACATATACAAAGGAACCGCCGGACCAGACCGCCCCGTGCAGGGCTGCAAACTTATGATCCGTGGGCGGGACCAGCTTCATAAAGTGACTGCGGATCATTTCCGCGTAGGGACCGTGCAGCGCGCTCTCAAGATCTGTGTAGACGACCCCCTGCTCCGCGACCTCCTTTTTCACATTGTGATAGACCAGCTCCGAATCATACTGGGCACCCACGCCGGCCAGCGATTCACGCTCAGCCTGCGGAATTCCCAGCTTTTCAAATGTTTCACGAATGTTCTCGGGAACATCCTCCCAGGCTGCGGTCATTTTTGTGTTCGGCCGCACATACGTTACTATATTTTTCATGTCAAGGCCTTCTATATCCGGCCCCCAGTCGACCATCGGTGTCCTGTTGTAGATCTCAAGGGATCTCAGCCTGAAATCCCGCATCCATTCCGGGTCGTTCTTTTCCTTCGAAATTGTCTCAATAATGTCTGCAGAAAGACCCTCACTGACCTTCCATGCATCCTTATCCTCATATCTGAAATCATAGAGAGAACGGTCTATGTCCTCTACATATGTTTTTTCCTCCGTCATAGATCACTCCTCAATAAGCGTAAAAAAACTGAAACTCCTGTTTTCAATGAGCTGCCGCCCGCACTCCGCTTACGCCGCAGATCCTCACCGCGCATTATGTGCCATCCGCGCACTGTTCGCTGATATGTGCAAACCCGTTCTCATTGATCTCATTCACAAGATCTGCACCACCGGAACGGATCAGCTTTCCCTCCGCAAGAACATGCGTCGCATCCACATGGAGCGAGTTCAGGATCGCTGCATTATGCGTAATGATGAGCAGCGCGGAATCCCGGTTCTTCTGGAATGCACGGATCCCCTCAGAGACAGTCCGAACTGCGTCTACATCGAGTCCCGAGTCCGTCTCATCGAGGATCGCGAGGGATGGATCGAGGAGCATCAGCTGAAGAATCTCCGCCTTCTTTTTCTCCCCGCCGGAAAACCCGACATTCAGGTCTCTCTCGGCGTAAGACGGATCCATCTGCAGGACATTCATCGCTGCAAGAATCTTTTTTCTGAAGTCCCATATCCGCACACGTTTTCCCGTCCTCTGTTCAAGAGCAGTCTTTATAAAGTTCCCGAGTGTGACACCGGGAACTTCCAGCGGGTTCTGGAAGGACATATAGATCCCGCTCTTTGCCCTCTCATTGACAGCCATGTCAGACAGGGATTTCCCGTCGAAGAACATTTCTCCTCCCGTCACTTCGTAAGACGGATTTCCCATGATCGCATTTCCGAGAGTTGATTTACCGGCCCCGTTCGGTCCCATGATGACATGTGTCTCCCCGGGCTTTATCTCGAGCGATATGCCGTGGAGGATCTCCTTATCCTCTGCACGGACGTGTAAATCTTTTATACTGAGCAAGCTGTCTGACATATTGACCTCCTAAAGGCAGCACAAGGCTGCAATTCGATAAAACCCCGCGTTCCTGCCGGAACATGCGCGCTTCTCATGCTCTGAAGTCAGGAGTTTGGCGCGGCGAAGGTTAATTCCTAGTAAATTACTCTGTTTTTATTGTATAGTAAAATGGTAGGAATTCAAGTCCTCTTTTTGTTTCTTTTCCAATACATGAAGACAGATCTTTCTGACCGGGCCGGATGCTTCCGTCAAAAAAAGACCTTTCACACAGCGCTCACGGCACTGTGCGAAAAGTCTCTTTGTACGATACAGTATACCCAGGCTCCCGGTCAGGTCAGATCATCAGCCTCACAATAATTTCACGTCGGAGATGTAAGATTTTTCCCGACTCTCAAATTACATAGTCACCGACCCTTGCGGTCTCCTCCTCCGCAAGCTCCTCAAGCGTGACACTGTTCACATAATCATTGATCACTTTGCTCAGCCCTTTCCAGAAGCTTAAGGTAGAGCACGCATCCGCTCTCGGGCAGTCATTGATCTCCCCTTCCAGACAGGATGTCGGAGCCAGAGGTCCCTCCATGACCTTGAGGATCTCCCCTGCCGTATACTCCGACGGGTCTCTCGACAGACGGTATCCCCCGCTCGATCCCCGCAGACTCTGGACGAAACCCGCTTTTGCAAGCGGAGAAATAATCTGTTCCATATATTTGATCGATATTCCCTGCCGTCTTGCAATATCCTTCAGGGGAACAAGCTCACCGGAGTTGTGAACAGCGAGATCAAGCATAATTCTAAGAGCATATCTTCCCTTTGTTGATACCTTCATGATTCCTCCATATTCCTACTGGTATAATATGGATTATAAAACATCCGAAAGAGGATTGCAATTACAAGAAAGACGATTTCAATAGCTGAAGAGAAGTATTCACCCCTGAAAAAGCGGAGTTGAATAGTAACGGTCGCCTGAGTCCGGGAGAATGACAACAATCGTCTTCCCTTCATTTTCCGGCCGTTTTGCAAGCTCGATCGCGCCGGCGAGTGCCGCACCGGAAGAAATGCCTACGAGGACCCCTTCCTTCTTCGCGATCAGCTTCGAAGCTGCAAATGCCGCATCATTTTCAATTGTGATAACTTCATCATAGAGGTCCGTATCCAGCGTATCCGGTACAAAACCGGCGCCGATCCCCTGGATCTTGTGCGGTCCGCCATGCCCCTCAGACAGTACCGGAGAGGTCTTCGGCTCAAGCGCAACGACCTTTACATCCGGATTCTTCTCCTTCAGATACTTTCCTGTTCCGGAGAGAGTCCCGCCTGTTCCTACCCCTGCAATAAAGAGGTCGACCTTTCCGTCTGTGTCGTTCCAGATCTCCGGTCCGGTCGTCTCATAATGCGCCTTCGGGTTTGCCGGATTGACGAACTGGCCGGGAATAAAGCTCTTCGGCGTAGCCGCAGCAAGTTCTTCCGCCTTCGCTATAGCTCCTTTCATTCCTTTCGATCCGTCCGTCAGGACAATTTCCGCACCGTACGCCTTCAGAATATTTCTGCGCTCGACCGACATCGTCTCCGGCATGGTCAGGATGATTCTGTATCCCTTGGCTGCAGCGATGGAAGCAAGACCGATTCCTGTATTGCCGGATGTCGGCTCAATGATCACAGACCCCGGAACAAGCTTTCCCTTCTCCTCCGCATCCTCGATCATCGCTTTAGCAATGCGGTCCTTGACAGATCCGGCCGGATTAAAATATTCAAGCTTAGCGAGAATACGGGCGGAAAGGCCCAGTTCCTTCTCGATATTCCCGAACTCTACGAGAGGTGTTCCGCCGATAAGCTGTGTTGTTCCTTCATAAATCTTTGCCATGATGAATCCTCCTTCTTACAGCGCAGGTTTTCTTTGACATGACGTCCCCGAGTGAAAATTATAAGGAACGTCCCGTATCTGATCAGAAAAAATCCGGGATATTTCGTTCGCAGAAAGCGGATTTCTACGAAAAGCGGACATGACCGCTGCAAATCACTGCTTACGCATGATCCGGTATCCTTATCAGGGGGCTCCTGTCCGGCGGATCAAATCCGCACCATGAGGATATCTGAGGAGACAGGACCCGTTCTTTCTGATCCGGTAATCGTCAAAATTGTTTTCCCTACATTTCCTAGTTAATTTATATGAATTATAGCACAGAGGTTCCGCCTGTCAAGCATAAATAATAAAAAAATAAAACTTCCCACATCCTTTACATTAAGGCTCCCGGAAAAAAAAGAGCAGCCGCTTTCATGGCTGCTCCTCTCCTGTTACATTCTTTTATTGAGTCTGAACCTCCGTTGGAATCACAAGGGGGACATCTGTGTCTGACCCATTCGTATACGCCAGCGAAATGTCATAATCCGAGACAAATATGCCGCCCTCTCTTTCAAAGTTTGCAGCATGGATGCTCAACGCGAACGGCTTACAGGACTCCTTGGTCACCACTACCTGAACCTCTACCGTATCAGCATCCTCAACAGACACCTGCGTGTTGTTAAATGACACATGATCGATGAGCCGTCCGAACAGACTCTTCATCTGCTTTCCGTCCAGCTTAAAGTACAGAATATGTTTATTCCCGTCCGGACTCTCAAGCACCGTCGGCTTAATATTGCTGTCCGCTATTTCCTGATAGACATTGAGACCGGTCTCCTGTATCCATGTCAGACCGGCACCGGAATCTTCACGGTTCCACATCACAAAGCCGCCGGCTTCCGCGTCATAATCGGAAACAAAAGTATTCCCATCCTGATCGTACCAGAACTTTTTATGCATCAGTTTCTGGTCTCCGCTTACCAATTCCGATTCCTTGCTGACTGTAAGACCGTTCCCCGGGGCCTCATCCTTTGCCCTGTAGGCGATCACCTGATTCGCAGTCTCTGCAGAAACTTCCGTCCCGTTGATATGACAGGTAATGGTGTTCATATAGGAATACTCAACCGTATAATATTTTTCTATCTGGTAAAGAGCATCTCTGGCGATAATCATCGCATCCTCCGAAGTCTGAGAAGGCAAACTCTCTCCCTTCGCCTTACTCTCAGAGGATCCATCCTCTTTTTTGTCTGAATCAGTCGGGGCACCGGAAGTACTTTTTCCATTCTCCCCGACGGAATCATCTTCCTTCAGAGGCGCGGACGATGTCCCCTCATCCCGGACCGGTTTCGAAGCACTTCCATTCTTGCTTTCTTTAGAATCCGACCCGCATCCTGCCAGTGCGCTGATGATCAGGGCAGCCGCAAGCATCAAAGAAACGACTCTCTTTTTCATGGATTCCTCCCTTATTCAAGTCTCGCTCGTGAGACGAAAGCGCGGGATTCCGGTCAGCGACAGATGACATAATACCAAACCGAATTCCTGCGCATTTTCGCGGAGCGTTTATTCTTTATCGCGTAATACTCATGCCTAATCGTGAAATACGCGCGCGAAGTGAAATCTTGCTTCATCGCGCAATACTCGTGAATCCCGGTCGCCGCCCCGCTGATACATGTGAGAAGTCTGCATCAGAGATTAAAAACACTTTCTCACGGCAGACTGACCGCCTGCAGGATCGATCCCGCAGTCACGGCGATGGCCACGAGAAATGCAAGCACAGTGATATTTTCCTTCATGCTCCTGTTCATCCTGAAAAGAACGAGCAGACCAAGTCCCGCACTAGAGCACAGTCCGGCGATTGCCGATCCGAAGCTCAGCACTCCATCCATATAAAGCTGTGTCAGCATGATCGATGCCGCACAGTTCGGAATCAGACCGATCACAGCAGCGATCAGCGGCTGGAATGCGCTTCCGCTCAGGAAAATGCTTTGAATCGCATTTTTTCCGAATCCTTCCATGATGAACCCGATCAGAAAAGTGAAAATGAAAAGATAGACGAATACCTCTTTTGTATGATTCCATGCCGGAATAAGGAGATCCCGGAAGCCCGGTTTCACAGCAGGCGATTCACTGCCGGCGTGAATGATCTGAGCTTCTTTCCTGACTTTCTCCGGGCTTCTGCCTAAAACCTTCCTCTCGAAAAAGAGGACCATATAGCCTCCAACCGTTCCTATGATGACTTTCGTAAGAACAAGGAAGAGGATATCCTTTGCATGTTTCGGGTCTGTGAGCAGAATAATGATCGCCTCGTCGGATGTGGACAGGTAGACTGCAAGAAGAGTACCCATCGATATGACGCCGCCGGCGAAAAAATCTGATGCCATGATTGAAAATCCGCACTGCGGAACAGACCCCAGCATGGATCCGATGAGCGGTCCGAGACCGCCTGATCTGCCGAGCATGGCTGTCATGCGGTCAGACGCATGCTGCTCCACCACCTCGAGCAGGTAAAATGCAAGGAACAGGAACGGAAGCATCTTTACGCAGTCCACCGCTGAATCCTTGAAAACGTCGAGAAACAGTCCCATAAACACCTGCCTTCACTTCAAGCCGCCCTCTGTATCAAATATCGTGTATTGCCGCCGTTTCAAAATCGGCTGCACACATGGGCTTATCAAAACGCCGCGGCATCCCTGACCTGCGCGCAAAGTGCAGAACACTTTCCTCTTTGCGCGGCTGTGATTCGCCGGAGGCTTTCATCTCTTTGATCTCAGCATCCTATTATTCATAGGAAGAAGGCAAATGTCAAGCAAATTGTATTACATCGGAAGGCAGAGGAAGGGGCGGAAAAGAAGTCTGCGGAACATTTCACTCCGCGCTTTCATCTCACTGCCCGAATCACGCGAATTCCGCGTCAGCGTTCAAAAAGGCTGCCCGCATTGCGGACAGCCTCCTTTTGAACTGGTGTCGTCTGGATCAATCCATATCGCGAATGATCTTTCTGGTGCGCAGGATGGATGTCGGGCTCATGGACAGCTCGTCGATACCCATCTTGACAAATGTCTCTGTAAGAGCCGGATCAGC
>CADABA010000139.1 GCA_902785985.1 uncultured Lachnospiraceae bacterium | reverse complement strand
TTTTTTCATTTGCGGATATAAAAAAATACAGCAATCAGATGGCAAATGTATTCCGCAGCGCCGGGATCGGCCGCGGCGACCGCGTTCTGCTGATCCTGAAGCGGCACTGTGAATACTGGTTCGCGGCCGTTGCCCTGCACAAGCTTGGCGCCGTGATGATCCCGGCAACGCATATGCTGACGGTCAGGGATTTAGTGTACCGCATAAAATCTTCCGGTGTAAAAGCCATTGTGTGCACGACGCAGAAAAAGGTTCCGGAAAAAATCACCGCAGCACTGAAAGCGGCCGGCATGACAGCCCGACTGTGGTGTGTTCAGAAAGATATCGATGGATTCGAAAATCTGACCAAAGCCATGCAGAGAGCCTCCGAAGAATTCGAGCGGGTCCAGACCCTGGCGACGGATCCGATGATGCTGTATTTCACATCCGGCACTACGGGCGAGCCCAAAGGTGTCATTCACGATCACAGCTATCCGCTCGCGCATATCGTCACGGCAAAGTACTGGCAGCAGGCGGAGGAGGGCGGTCTTCATTTTACGGTTGCGGAGACAGGCTGGGCGAAAGCATCCTGGGGAAAGATCTACGGACAGTGGCTCGTCGGCAGTGCGGTCATGGTCTATGATTTCGATAACTTTGAGCCAAAGCAGCTGACCGCTGTGATCAATCGTTACGGAGTGACTTCCTTCTGCGCTCCCCCTACGGTCTACCGCTACCTCGTACGCAAGGGGATTCCGGATATGCCTTCGCTGAAACATGCGTCGACAGCGGGAGAAATGCTGGCACCCGAAGTATTCCGCAGGTTCACGGAGCGTACCGGTCTCCCGCTCTGCGAGGGGTACGGACAGACTGAGACAACGCTTTTGATGGCAAATTTCAGGGGATATGATGCTGTCGAGGGTTCCATGGGAACGCCCTCTCCCTTTTATAACATCGAACTGCGCGGAAAGAACGGAAAGCCCGTCGGCGTCGGCGAGGTGGGCGAAGTCGTCATCATCCCCGAAAAAGCAGGCAGGCAGCCAGGTGTATTTACCGCATATCTGGACAACGAGGAACAGTACCGCTATGTCTGGCGTGACGGCGTCTATCACACGGGAGACGCGGCATTCATGGATGAGAACGGGCGTTACTGGTTCCACGGCCGCTTCGACGATATTATCAAAACAGGCGGTTTCCGTGTCGGCCCGTATGAGGTGGAAAATGTGCTGATGGAGCACCCTGCCGTCGTGGAATGCAGCGTGATCGGCGTGCCGGATCCGCTCCGGGGCCAGGCGATCACGGCAGTCGTTGTTCCCGGTGCAGGATATGATTCCTCCAGGGAACTTGAGGCGGAGATCAAAAACTTCTGCAACCGGAAGCTTGCGGAGTATAAGTGGATCCGCCACGTAGAATTCGTAAAGGAAATGCCGAAGACGATCAGCGGTAAAATTCAGAAGACTGTGCTTCGCAGTCAGAAACAGGTGGGCTATGCGAATAATTGCAGACGCTATGGGCGGCGATAACGCTCCCCTTGAAATCGTAAAAGGAGTTCTTGGCGCAGCGTCAAAGACAGATCACAGGTATATATTGGTCGGACGAAAAAGTGAAATTCTGCGCTGTATCGGAAATAGTGCTGAACTCAGCGGTCATATTGAAGTAATCGATCATCAAAGCGAAATAGTGAATGATCCATCCGATCCTGTCAAGGGTCAGATCAGTGCAGGCAGGAAGCAGTCCGATCCTGCCAAGGGTCAGATCAGTGCAGGCAGGAAGCAATCCAATCCTGTCAACGATCAGATCAGTGCAGGCAGGAAGCAGATCGATCCTGTCAAGAGTCAGATTGAAACAGTCACAGACAAGCCCGGAAAAATCAGAAATCGGTCCGATATAGTCAGGAATCAAATCGAAATAGTCAACGCCGAACAGGTCATCACAATGGAGGATGAGCCGCTTACAGCTATTCAGAAGAAAAAAGATTCCTCCATGGTGGTCGCTCTCAAGCTGCTTGCGGCGGGATACGGTGACGCTCTTGTGAGCGCAGCCAATACGGGCGCGCTGTTTGCGGGCGCGACCCTTATCGTGAAGCGGAAACCCGGGATCAGGCGGGCAGCGATCGGTACGCTCCTGCCCTCCTCCAGACCGTGTCTGCTCCTCGACGCCGGTGCCAACGTGTCGGTCACGGAAGAATATCTGGAGCAGTTCGCGCTCATCGGTTCAGACTATATGCGGACGGTCTGCGGAATCAGGAATCCCGAAGTCGGCCTCTTAAATAACGGGACCGAGGAATGCAAAGGCACAGCGCTGCAGATCGAAGCCGGAAAAAGACTGCGGGCAAATGAAAACATCAACTTCATCGGAAATGTTGAAGCATCTTCCGTGATGGCGGGTGTCTGTGACGTGGTCGTCTGTGACGGTTTTACGGGAAATGTATGAAACGAAACTGTCGTATCTTCCTGTACAGAAGAAGATACAGGAGATAAAAAAGAGATTCGATCCTTCCGAGCACGGAGGATCTCCATTTCTCGGAATCTCACGGCCCGTGATAAAGGCGCACGGCTCGTCCGACGCAGATGCCTTTGAAAATGCGATTTTTCAGGCAATAAAGTATGCGGAATCGCGGAAATGCTATTATAATGGGGAAACGGAGTTATCGTAATTGCTCACGGCCGGATCCCCTGAAAAAATACGCCTGCGGGAGTGTTATGGCAGACCGATAACGGTGTGACGGACTCTGTACAGGAAGTTTTCTCCCTTGCGGGAGTGGCAGGGGCAGACCCGCCGGCAGAAAAAGAAACTCTGTAAAAGGAGAGAGAATGAAGAACAGAACACGTTACCCAACATGGAGGAAATACTCAGTCATGAGATCTGCGGCTTTCACCAGTATGTGCTGACACCCCCGGTCCATCTGAACTACGTCAGCTGCAATTTGTGTGAACTGCTTGGCGTCGATGAAAGCGAGCTGCTGGATGACAGCACCGATCACTATCCGGAACTGGTGCACCCGGCAGACCGTGAAAAGTATTCCGACTTTCTTCAGCAGATAATCAAAAAAGAGCAGGCTCTTACCGGGGAGTACCGCCTTGTCCGAAAAGACGGTTCGGTGATCCACGTAAGGGATACCCTGACGCCGAAAAGACTGGAGGACGGGACGCTCGTCGGGCATTCCGTTCTGACGGATATAACCGATCTTAAATCTGAAAATGAAGATCTGCATTTTTTGAATGATACCGTTCCCTGCGGATTTTTAAGATATACCTGCGAAAAGCAGCCGAAAATCACCTATATCAATCCGAAGATGATCGAGCTTCTGCGCTTTCCCGAAGCAAAAGAGGGTGAGCTGGATTATCTGGAGATGTATAAAAGCAACATTTTCCTGATGATCCCCATGGAGGAGCGGCGCAGATTTGCGAAATATCTGAACCGCGTTTTCTCCGCAGACGCTCCTATCGCCGGAGATATGACCCTGCTTCGCTGTGACGGGACTCGCGCGCATGTCTTCGGTATCTGAAGGCCCTCAGCGACGTCTATGATAAGATTTTCGAGTTCAATCTGGACGCCAATACGATAAAATGTCTGCGCTGTGAGGAGACATCTTATTTTAAGCGTTTTGAAAATATCGCGATGCGGATCGAGGATGCGCTGACCAGGTGGCTGATCAACTCCGTATCTTCGGAAGATCAGGATGCAGTCCGTCGGTTCTTCGCAGACTTCTGTCAGAAAAGGCTTTCCGGTACTGACGGAAGACCTCCGCAGATCACCTATAAGGCCCGTTCGACCGACCGTTCTTTCAAACAGTATACCGGCGTGTTCATTAAAGCGGATGAATCCGTCAGTTTTTATTGCTGCCGCGAGGTAAAGGAGACAGCGAAATCCGAGGCCTTAAAGGAGGAGAACGATCAGCTGAAGGAAGGCATGCGCAATATCGTGACACATTTTTCAGACGGGATCGCGGCCTTTGAAGTGTCTCCGGACGGAATGGTAAAGCCGCTGTATGCGACCGAAAATGCCTGCGAGTTCTTTGGCTATACCGAGGAGGAATGGCTGCCGCTGACCGAACGGTTCACGCCTCTGGAAGAGTTCGTTGCCTACAGCGAAGAAGCCTATGAGAATTTCGCGAAGCTGCTGAAAACGGGAGAAGCCGAGTTTACGTATTTTGACTATCAATCCGAGTCAGAACGTAAAATCAAGGCGATCTGCTCCGAAAAGGAACCGAATGCCAGATTCTCGCGGTATGTGATGCTCTATCCGGTAGAAGGCAGTTCGGAAAATGACAGTCCTGCACTTCCGGAGAACCGTACCGTTTCGATTCGTACATTCGGATATTTTGACGTGTTTGTCGGAGACACCCCCATTGCTTTCCGCAATAAAAAGTCCAAAGAGCTTTTTGCTCTGCTCGTCGACCGAAAAGGAGGATACGTCACTTCTGAAGAAGCGATCGGTTTCCTGTGGGAGGATGAGCCGGCAAACACTCTGACCCTCTCAAGATACCGCAAGGTCGCTCTCCGCTTAAAGAGCACTTTGGAGGAGTATGGGATATCCGATGTCGTAGAGTCTGTTGACGGAAAACGCCGGATCGTGATGGAGAAAGTCGACTGTGATCTATATAACTATCTTTCCGGCAGGGAGGAATATTCACAGCTGTTCAAGGGAAGCTATCTGACGAATTACAGCTGGGGCGAGAACACGCTGGGAGAGCTGATTGGAAGTCAGGAATTATGAACGCGTGTGTGAAAAGGCAAGTTTCACTTTGCGCGCATATCTCATGTCTGAAGACACGAGGAAAAGCGCAATGAAGAATAAAAATGAAAACAAAAGGCCTCCTGTGATATCAAACTCACAGGAGGCTTTGAATTTTTCGACATCCGGATGTGCCGGACCTGAGATTCGTCTCAGGTGGATTGCAGCTGCGCAAAGAGGAAGGTGCTTCGCACCCTGTGCGGCGCGTCAGGAACGCTGAGGCGTTCTTGAATCAGCAAGGACGACCGCCTGATACGGTCTCAATCTCACTTTCTGTCCGTTCCGGCCCAGTGAATCATAGTTATTGAGTATGATCCTGTAATCCTCAAAACCGTCCGGAAGCTGATAAATCGTTGTATGTTTACTGAAATTGGCGCAGACAAAAAGCCTTTTGCCTTCATACGTCCTGCTGTATGCGATGATCCTCCGGTTCCGGTAATCATATTCCCGCGTCTCTCCCATCAAAACCTCCCTGCGTCTTTTTCTGACGCGCAGAAGTTTCTGATAGAAGCGGTAGACAGATCTTTCATTTTCCAAATCTTTCTTCACATTGATCTCCCGGTACAGAGGATTCACACACTGCCACGGCGCATGGCCCTCATTAAATCCGCCGTTGGCCGAATCGTCCCAGGCGATCGGTACCCTGGAGTGATCCCTTGCCCCGTACTTGATAAAGCGGAAAGCAAGTCCTTTCGGCATGCCGAAGCCTGTCATCAGATCATAGACAAAATGACTGACCGGATCCATCATTTCTCTGATATTTTTGAAATCGCAGTTCGTGAGTCCCGCTTCCTGTCCCATGTAAATGAACGGCGTCCCATACCCCATATACATCACCGCCGCCAGCATCGTGGCAGCCTCGTAGCGGTATTTTGACGCGTTGATCGAGAAGCGGTTCACCGACCGGGGATTATCGTGATTCTCCAGGACCAATGTGTTCCAGCCATCCCTGTACGCCGCTCTCTGCGGATCAAAGAATCCCTTCTTGAACTGGCGCAGATCGAACGGCTTGGGGAAGAATTTCTTTCCCCCTATATTGTCCGAGTCGAGATGTCCGAAGCTGAAGATCGCGTCCAGCTCGCCGTTGCTCTCCCGCACATATTCGCGTGCAGCTTCCTCTGAAGGATGAAATGACTCACCGACCGTAAAAATATCATAATGATAGAAAGACTTCTCATTCAGTTCCTTCAGGAACTCATGCATGCGCGGTCCGTCCACATAATACGGAGCGCCCTTCTGGAACGAATCCTTCGAATGATCGTCCCGGATCGGATGGACTTTAGAGAACATGTTAAATACATCGAAGCGGAACCCATCCACCCCTTTGTCAAGCCAGTAGTTGAGAATGTCAATGATTTCTTCCCGTACTTTCGGGTTCTCCCAGTTCAGATCTGCCTGCTCCTTACAGAAAAGATGCAGGTAGAACTCATCGCTGTCTCCGATCCTCTCCCAGGCGGATCCGGTAAACGTCGACTGCCAGTTGCTCGGAGGCAGAAGCTTCCCCTTCTCCATTTTCCCCTTTCGTATGATGTAGTAATCCCTGTACGGGGAATCGGGAGACGAAACCGCCTCTTTGAACCACGGATGCTCCGTGGACGTATGGTTGATGACCATGTCCATGATCACTTTCAGATCCCGCTTATGACATTCTGTGAGAAGTCTGTCGAAATCTTCCATCGTGCCGAACTTCTCATCGATGGCCCTGTAGTCACTGACATCATATCCGTAGTCGTAATCCGGCGACTTGTACAGCGGGGAGAACCAGATCGCTGTCACGCCCAGGTCCCGGATATAATCCAGCTTTGAAAGGATGCCCTCTATGTCTCCCCATCCGTCATTGTTCGAATCCATAAAGCTGAAAGGATAAATCTGGTAGACGACTGCATTTTTGTACCACCTTGTTTTCATCGTTTCCTCTCCTTCTTCTGCCGGCACAGCTAAAGAATCAAGAACGCCTCGGCGTTCCTGCTGCACCCGCAGACGGCTCCGTTGGCCGGAATATCACGCACCGTTTCCGTATTCATCTGCTGTATCTGTAAAAATCCCTCACGTCATCAAACTTTATCCTTCGGCCAATCTTGATCGGGTCTCCGTCTCTGAAGAACAGGCTCTGTTCCCCGAGAATCGTCCCATGACCTTCCTGATCGGTCCTTGTCATGTGGATAAGCTGGTAACCGTCAAATTCATGAAGGATCAATTCTATGTATCCCTTAAGTGTAATTTCTGACTTTTTCAGGAGCGTGATCAATGCATTTATATCATATCTGTCCTTATCGTATTCGTTCTGCCCGATCTTCCATTTCGACGGATCACTGTTTCTGGCCTTAATATTGAATACATAATAGCCGGGAGAGAAATACGTAAAGTCATCCGCTCTTTTCCCGAAGGTCACACTGTGTTCATACCTCATGCAGCTGACTCTTTTGATCTTATTGCCCTTTATGAAAAAATAAGCTCTGTATGCGGGAATGAATCCATTGTCCCGCCTGGCACAGATGTAATATTTCGGTTCGTTGCCATGACGGGCTTTTCTGCAAATACTGAACATAATCCTCTCCATCACCGGGTCAGGTCCTTTTATAAAATTGTTGCATTTCCCATCAGGAGTGTCAAGGGGCGGTGCAGAAAAGAAAAGCTGCTCACCCTGCAGAGTGAACAGCAAAAAGAATTCTCAGCGGCGGATTTCAATCTCCCACCGAGTTCAAGTCCAGAACTACCGATTCATTTTACTTTTTGCCCACTTCCAGTCATTGGATTTGAGCAGCAGCACATTTCGTATAATATTGACAATCAGACTTATTGCCCCCCGTGTAAGCGCCCATAATGAAAAACTGCAGGCAGAAGACAATGCATCCAAGCATCTGGCACAGGAACAGGGCGCGATTCGATTTGATCTGATAGGAAACAATGAAAACTACTCCAACAAATCCGATTCCCTGTACGATGTATTCGCTCAAAGTGAAGTTCTCTTTCGCAGCCCCAGTCTGCTGCTTCCCTTACCTTAATCATGAACAATAGTTGCACCAAACGGACTCAGGGCCAGTTTCACATTCTTGAAAAACTGTATTTCGAACGGAATTCCAAAGATGATGATGCACCACAGGACTCCGGACAGGACCCAGGCCATACCGCTGACAAATCCGCCTAAAAGAAACAAAAGGATCTTGCCTATTAATCGCACATATTTCCTCAATTAATAATTATTGATTTTAATTATTGATCATAACCGCTTAATCTGAACTGTCAACCGTAATGTATCAGGAACTTCCTGCACTGCAGCAGACAGGAGACATCCCAAAAATTCATATCACTTCTGATGCCATTTTTCCATCATATCACCGATTTTTTCAAAATCATACATTTCCGAATAGTCAACGGTTCCATCCTCCGCAATCGGAGATAAGACAAAATCCGGCTCCACGCCCTCAACGACTCTGCCGTCCGAATCGACCAGACGCTCCAGAGCAGAGGACATGGTGAACAGGAAGCCGTCCGCAGATGCGAACTTCTGGATACTGCAGGAGCCGCCGCCCGTCCTGTGTCCGAAGACCGGAATGTTGTTTTCCTTCATGAGTTCTGCGCAGAAATTTGCGCAGGAAAAGGAATTCATGCTGGTAAGGACCGCATAGTCCATATTATAGCTGACGTCTGCGTCTTTCGCATCTAATGTACCGTTCAGATCCCGATCCACTGCATATCTTATGGTTCGCTTCTGACCTTCCACAGCGTTCTCTACGGTATATTCACTTTTATTCAGCCATAAGCCCATGATCCCCATCAGGACGTCGTTGGAACCGCCTCTGTTTTCAGTCAGGTCCAGCACAAAGTGTCGAACGTCCGGATCCGCTTTTGCTTTATTCATGGCATCGACGACGATTGCAAAAGAGTCATGTTCCGGCAGTTCACCCCCGCCGGCAAAGTATGTTTTCCATCCATCATAGTCGATCCAATCGAAAGAATTCAGTACACAGACTGCCGTGTCTCCAACCGTATAATATGTATTGTCCCTGCCATAAAGTTTCTCCCGGAAAGCTTTCATGGCCGCCGCATCTTCTTCAGGACCCGATTCTGGTTCAAGATCTTTCAGATCCGTAATGTCCCCAAAAAAAGTCTTCCCCTTCTGTTTTTCATCGCTGCGGGCTTTCATCTCCTCAGCCAACGAGGGATTCAGTTTCTCATACTCCGTTTCCGGAATCAGATCGGTATGTCCGCCATCATCGCCTACGAGCATTCCTAACCGAACCAGTCCGGTGATATAGTCTGCCATGTCTGTGGAACACAGCAATTCCCTGGTATAGGTCCCGGGCTTTCCGAGACTTTCCAATGCCTTATCCAGTCCGGCCTTCTGCAGGTCACCCTTCCGCTCGAGATACCCAATTCCGGGACAGCCGTAAAAATGATCAATGGCAAAGCACAGCTCATGATACGCAAATGCCGCCATATCCGCCGGCCGTTCACTGACAGCGATGCTGTCATAGTAGTGCTCGTCCCTCTTATCAGCTGCAGGCATACTGTTATCAGAATTAATGTAAAGATTCACTCCATTGTAACTGGAATAATGGTAGGCCTGATCCGCAAACATGTCCGACAGCGTAGCCAGCGGAAAGAACACGTCCGTTTCTCCCCCGTGAAGGTCAATACTGTAATCCGCAAATTCATAGGTCACGTCAGACCTCTCCGGATCACAGGACATTGAAGAATAGCGCAGATACGGCGCACCGTCCAGAGAGACGTTGGGCATGCCCTCCTGCATCAGCGGCATCAGGTTGGTAAATTCAGAAATATTGTCGGATGACATCGTTTCCTCATTGATGTCAATAACGGCATTTCCGTTTTCATGGTAGAGAAAATAAGATCCATCCTCATATCTTTCGACAGTCATCTCTGCATTCGGGATCATCAGAGTGTAGTAGGCAGCGATGCCCATATATGGGACATTCGGCTGGTCCTCATAGAAACGAAGAGGTACTTTCTCATCTGTCAGCTTTTCCCGAAAGACCGGTACTTCTTTTTCTGTATAAGGAATATCTGCTTTTTCAACATCAACGGTATCGGCTGATTCCGTATCGGTCGTACCGGCTGTTCCTCCGCAGGAGCATATCGTTGTACTGATGAGACATGCGGTCAGTAAGACGGCTGCTGTTTTCTTTAGATTTCTGTATTTCAGCATCTTTTAACCATTCCTTTCAAATAGTAAGAGAACTTAGGCGTTTGCGAAACGCCTAAAGCCGCATAATTACGGCATTCTTTTTGTTGCAAAATAAAACAACTCCTCACTGGTTCATGGTAAAATTGAGTTGTC
>CADABA010000138.1 GCA_902785985.1 uncultured Lachnospiraceae bacterium | reverse complement strand
AGTTGGGAGGATTTAGAAGATGGCAAGAATTAAAGGCGGATTGAACGCTAAAAAGAGACATAATCGTGTACTGAAGCTTGCAAAGGGATATTACGGCGCGAGATCCAAGCAGTATAGAATCGCGAAGCAGTCTGTTATGCGTGCACTTACAGCTTCCTTCGCAGGACGTAAGCAGAGAAAGAGAGATTTCAGAAGACTCTGGATCGCTCGAATCAATGCGGCAGCACGCATGAACGGTACAAAGTACAGCATTCTTATGCACGGTCTTAAGGTTGCAGGCATCGATCTGAACCGCAAGGTCCTCGCTGACATCGCAGTCAACGATCCGGAAGGCTTCAAGGCGCTTGTCGAGAAGGCTAATAACGCGCTGGCATAAGATATAAAGACCGGTCAAATCAGCTTTGACACAGGAAGTATTACAGGCGGAACAGGTGTGTTCCGCCTTTTTTTGCAGCAGAGTTCCCGCGGTGTGCGGGGAAACTCAGGAGTCCGGATACGGGAGGTTCTTGTCCCGGACTGTCAGGACCGGAGAAATTCATTTTCCGGATGCCTGCGGACGGTACGGAAAAGACGATGACCTGCTTCGCCGAGAGGCGGAAACAGAAGGGAAAAGTATGGATCTTTTTGATTACATGAAGGAAAAACATTCGGAAAATGAATCCCCGCTTGCCAGCCGCATGCGTCCGCGTACTCTTTCAGAGGTTGTCGGACAGCAGCATATTATCGGGAGAGGGAGGCTTCTCTACCGTGCGATCCGCGCGGACAAGCTCACGAGTGTCATTTTTTACGGACCGCCCGGCACAGGGAAGACGACGCTCGCGCGGGTCATCGCGAACTCGACCAACGCGAACTTCAGACAGCTGAACGCAACGACTTCCGGGAAAAAGGACATGGAGGTCTGTGTTGAGGAGGCGAGAAAGGCGCTGGGAGGATACGGCCGGAGAACGATCCTTTTTATCGATGAGATCCACCGGTTCAATAAGTCCCAGCAGGACTTTCTGCTCCCGTTCGTTGAGGACGGGACGGTTATCCTGATCGGCGCGACCACGGAAAATCCCTACTTTGAGGTCAACTCCGCGCTTCTGTCGAGATCGACGATCTTTGAACTGCATCCGCTCTCGAAAGAGGAGATCGCGACGCTTCTTGACCGGGCTGTGACCGACAAGGACCGGGGGCTCGGCAGTATGAAGATAAATCTCACGAAAGAAGCCCGTGAGTTCCTTGCTGACGTGGCGGGAGGGGATGCGAGAGCGGCGCTGAACGCCATCGAACTCGCTGCCATGACGACGGAACCGGGGGAGGACGGGAGGATCACGGTCGACCTCGAGGTTGCGTCGGACTGCATTCAGAAGCGGGCTGTCCACTATGATAACGGCGGAGACCAGCACTATGACACGATCTCGGCTTTTATCAAGAGCATGCGCGGTTCGGACCCCGATGCGGCGGTCTATTATCTCGCGAAAATGCTTCTCGCCGGGGAGGATATCAAGTTCATCGCCCGCAGGATCATGATCTGCGCCTCGGAGGACGTCGGAAATGCAGATCCGATGGCGCTCAACGTTGCGACGTCCGCGGCCCTTGTCGTGGAGCGGGTCGGGATGCCGGAGGCGAGGATCCCGCTTGCCCAGGCCGCGATCTACGTCGCCTGTGCGCCGAAGAGCAACGCGTCTTATCTGGCGGTCAGTGCAGCGGCCGAGAATGTGCGGAAAGTAAAGACGACCGTTCCCGGACATCTGAAGAACATTCACGCGAACGGGGAGGGCGACGTCCCGCAGGCTGTGGGATACAAGTATGCACATGATTTCCCGGGTCACTGGGTGGAGCAGCAGTATCTGCCGGATGAGATCAGGGATGAGAAATTCTATGAACCGACAGAGAACGGTTACGAACAGAAAATGAAAAATCACCTTGCGCGGCTTCGCGGAAGGTGATGGGTATTGGAACGCCCCGGCAGGAATGCCGGGGCGTTCGTGATTTCCGGAGAAATATTCAAAACATTTTCACGCAGTTTTATACAACATTTTCGGTGATTTTACAACATTTCCGGATCATTTTTAAGACATTTCATATTTCATTCAGAGAAGTTTTTTCAGAATATACATATATATTTCCTGAGAGCGCTCCGGCCAGTTCGCGCAGACCTTCTCTGCCTCCTCTTCAGTCGGAACACTGAAGGAGAGGTCAATCAGGGATTCGGAACCCTCCTGAACATAACAGTGGACGGAGAAATCGGAGTTTTCTGTGCGGTAATAGTCTGCCCGCGTGCAGGATTCGTTCCGCATTTCAAAAGCGTTCTCCCGCATATACTCATCGATATCGGCCTTGATCGCATCCGAGATCATATAACTGAAATATTCCAGCGTGTTCTCTCCGTCGATCGTCGCATGGTACTGGGATGTATTGCGGATCCGCTCTCCCGAGATCAGCTTCGCGTCGAGAAGATCGTTGATGGCCTCCTGGACATGAAAATAGTCCGTGTATTCCTTGCCGACGATGAATTCCGTGATCTGAGCATTCGTCAGCGGGAAGGTGACCTTTCTCAGCATATACAGGATGACGAGCTTGTATAGGGTGGATGCTTCGGCCATAAGGATCTCCTTGCTTAAAGACTCCGGAGGATCGCAGCTGTGCTGTAAATAAGATGCTTCCTGCCTGCGGAGTGCGGTAAAACGCCGGAGGCGTTCTTCATTGTATCTTCATTGTATGCTTTCATTCAAAGATCATAATACCCTGTATCAATATACGGGGCATTATGATCTTTTGACGTTGGTATCATACCATCTGAAAGAATCCGCTTCAACTTATTTAAGCGCGATTGCCCGAAAAGTTTGGGCAAAAAGTTTGAGAGATGCTATAAATAGGTCTTTCATTTAACGTGGTAAAGTGATAATATGTTAGCTGACTAACGCGATAAGCGAACAGGAGGAGATTTTTATGAGAAAGAAACTTGCGGTGATGCTGGCCATGCTGCTTATATCGGCAGCAATCATGGGATGCGGTTCAAAGTCTGAGGAGAAATGTGTATTCCTTGATGAGACCCTCGGCGTGGAATCCTACGCGATCGGCTTCCGTGTCGGTGATGACAAGCTTGCGGAGCAGGTAAGCGGCGCAGTGCAGGCTCTTGTCCTCGACGGAACATATGAGAAAATCGGCGAAAAATACCCGGAAATCAAGGATTATCTCTGCCTGACAGCAGATGGGATTGATGAATCCACTCTTCCGGCGAAGGGTTCCGGTGACAGCAGCTTTACTTTCAAGCATGGATTTGATCTCGACTATCGGCCGTACTCCTATCGCCAGGATGACGGAACGGTCGGCGGATTTGACGTGGAACTCTGCCAGGCTGTCTGCGATTACCTCGGCTGGGGCTACGAAGCGGTTCCGTTCAACTGGGATGCAAAGGATATGGAGCTCAATGCGAAGAGCTGCGACTGCATCTGGTCCGGATTTACCAAGGAAGGCCGTGAGAATGATTATACCTGGGGAATTACCTATTCCAACAATACACAGGGCATTCTCGTTGCAGCTGGCTCCGATATCAAGACGCTGGATGACCTGAAGGGCAAGATCGTCGGTGTTCAGATCGACACATCTGCGGCGAACATGCTGGAGGAGTCCAGAAAGGATCTGGCGGACACATTTGCAGAGCTGAAAGTATATGAGACCTATACAATCGCGTACAATGATCTGAAGGCAGGCGCAATCGATGCCATCGCAATCGATATGACCGCCGGATCTTTCCTTATTGCTTCTGATAATAAGTAAAGTTTCAGCGAGTCCGAAAACAAAAATACGGAGAAAACTAAAAGATCATGCGTTCTCTCCTGTGAATCAGTAAAGGGAGCACCGGACCGGTCCGTAACGGTCTGTGCTCCTTTCCTTTAGGAGCCGGGAACTTTGAAAGCCTGTGAAGGGCAGGGGGCACAGTGCCGGCATCCGAACAGATCAAGTCAGAAAAACTCGTCTATAACGAGGAGGAATACTTATGAGCTTTTCCATCATGCTGTCTACCCTGGGCGAAGGTATGCTCCGCACATGCGCTATCTTTATCCTTACGGTCCTTTTTTCACTTCCGCTTGGCCTCGTCATCATGTTCCTGCGCCGTTCGCGCTTCTTTATCGTGAGGACCATAACGAAATTCTACATCGCGATCATGCGCGGAACGCCGCTCATGCTGCAGCTCCTTATGTGGTATTTCGGTCCGTACTATCTGTTCGGCATGAATATCCGGGGCTACCGCTTTGCCGCCATTATCATCGGATTTTCGATGAATTATGCTGCTTACTTTGCTGAGATCTACCGCGGAGGTATGGAGACCATTTCACCGGGACAGTACGAGGCGGCGGAAGTTCTCGGATACAGCAAGGCGCAGACCTTTTTCAAGATCATTCTGCCTCAGGTCGTCAAGGCGATCCTGCCCTCTGTCACAAATGAAATCATCACTCTCGTCAAGGACACATCCCTTGCCTTCACGCTTGCATACAACGAGATGTTCTCTCTGGCTAAGCAGATCGCGGCATCGCAGACATCGTTCGTGCCGTTCGTGGTGGCGGGCGTGTTCTATTTCGTCGCGAATTATGCTGTGGCATTTATCATGGAACTTATCGAGAAGAAATTCGATTACTATAAATGACAGCGTCAGCGGAGCGTCGGCCTGCAGGACGGAAAGATCCCGGGCGCTGCGTCTTAATGCCGGCAGATGCTTTATCCCGGACACTGCGTCTTAATGCCGGCAGATGCCTTATCCCGGGCGCTGCGTCTTAATGCCGGCTGATGTCTTATCCCGGGCGTCGCGTCTTAATGCCGGCAGATGTCTTATTTCGGGCGTCGCGCCGGAGTGTCTGCAAAAGCCATATCGCAGGCAGGGCGCAGTGATCACAAATATCAGAGCACAGGCTGCGCTCTCAAAATGTCACAGGTGAAAAAATACAGGCAGAGCGCCTGTATAGTCATAAATGAAAATCATAAGAATGAGGAGATATACACATGATCCTTGAAATGAGCGGGATTCAAAAGTCATTCGGGGGACTTGAAGTACTGAAGGATATAACCCTTCACGTTGACTCCGGTGAGGTCGTCAGCGTGATCGGCCCCAGCGGGTCGGGAAAGAGCACGCTCCTTCGCTGCGCGACATTCCTCGAGACGATCGATGCCGGTGAGATCCGGTATATGGGCCAGACAGCCGCAACTACGGGGAATGAGGGAAAGGCGGTTTATCTGAACCATTCCGAACTCAATAAGGTGAAAAGGTATTTCGGACTGGTATTTCAGCAGTTCAACCTTTTCCCGCATTACTCGGTCCTGAAGAACATCATGGACGCACCGGTCTCTGTCCAGAAGCGCCCGAAGGAAGAAGTGCACAAGGAGGCGATGGAGCTTCTCCGGAAAATGAATCTGGAGAACCGCGCGGACGCCTATCCGTGCCAGCTTTCCGGCGGACAGCAGCAGCGCGTAGCCATTGCCCGCGCACTTGCGCTCAAGCCGTCCATTCTCTTCTTCGACGAGCCGACCAGCGCGCTTGACCCCGAGCTTACGGGCGAGGTCCTGAAGGTCATCCGCCAGCTCGCAGAGGAGAAGATGACGATGGTCGTTGTCACCCATGAGATGCCCTTTGCCCGCGCGGTCAGCAACCGGGTCATCTTCATGGATAAGGGCGTGATCGTGGAGCAGGGCCATCCCGAAGAGGTATTCGGAAATCCCAGGGAGGAGCGCACGGTGCAGTTTTTGCGCAATTATCAGGGATGAACGCGGAGTATTATGTCCTGGACCCGACGGGGAACATTACCATACTGGTCAGCACACCGGTTCCGCTGGATCTCCAGGTCCGCACGGCGTCTGCTCTTATGGAGCGGGAGGCAGCGGCGGAGCAGGTCGGCTTTCTTTCCGAAGGCCGGGACTGCGATCTTTCGCTGCGGATGGCCGGCGGCGAATTCTGCGGGAACGCATCCATGTGCGCTGCCGTGATCGCAGCCATGAGGACGGGAAAAAAGAAGGATATTATCCGTCTGCGTGTTTCCGGAGCGCCCGACATCGTGACCGTGAGGGTTGGCGAGAAGAGCGACGGAAGCTTTACGGGCTGCGTAAATATGCCTGTGCCCGGGAAAATCGAGATACGGGAGCTGCCGGGTGCCGGAATGCGCCCGGTCGTGTCGTTTGACGGAATCTCACATATAATCCTTGAGGAGCTGATCCCGAAAGAGGAGGCGGAGGCCTTTGCAGGCAAATGGTGCCGGGATCTCGGAGCGGATGCAGTCGGTCTTATGTTCCTTGACCGGACACAGGATACGCTGACGCCGCTCGTGTATGTCCCCTCTGCAGGGACGCTTTTCTGGGAGAATTCCTGCGCCAGCGGGACGACCGCAGTCGGCGCATATCTGGCGTCGGAGTCCGGAAAACACGTCGTAAAGGCACTCAGACAGCCCGGAGGAGCGCTCACGGTGGATGCATATCCTGACGGAGCACTCACAATCACCGGCACAGTCAGGCTGCAAAGAAGTGTTTCCTGCTTATTGAATTTAATGCTGTAAAATGGTAAAATTTTAACGATGCACGTTCATAAAGTGCAT